>NZ_JBHUAF010000165.1:0-17478 GCF_042789895.1 Kitasatospora sp. NPDC056783 | reverse complement strand
GCCGGGCCCGCTCCTCCTACAATCGGCCCCATCATGAGCGCGACACTCGTAGTCAAGGACCTCAGCGCCGGCCACGGCGAACGCACCCTCTTCTCCGGCCTGGACCTGGTGGTCGCCCCCGGCGACGTGATCGGCCTGGTCGGCGTGAACGGCGCCGGCAAGTCGACCCTGCTGCGGCTGCTGGCCGGCCTGGACACCCCCGAGGGCGGCTCGCTGCGGCTGAGCCCGGCGAACGCCAACGTCGGCCACCTGCCGCAGGAGCCGGAGCGGCGCGAGGGCGAGTCGGTGCGCGAGTTCCTGGCCCGCCGCACCGGCGTCGCGGCCGCCCAGGCCGAGCTGGACGAGGCCACCGAGGGCCTGGTCGAGGGCCGGGCGGGCGCCGACGACGCGTACGCCGTCGGCCTGGAGCGCTGGCTGGACCTGGGCGGCGCCGACCTGGACGAGCGCGCCGAGGAGGTCGCCGACTCGCTCGGGCTGAAGGTCTCGCTGGACCTGCCGATGACCGCCCTGTCCGGCGGCCAGGCCGCCCGGGCCGGCCTCGCCTCGCTGCTGCTCTCCCGCTACGACGTCTTCCTGCTCGACGAGCCCACCAACGACCTCGACCTGGACGGCCTGGAGCGGCTGGAGTCCTTCGTCAAGGGCCTGCGCGCGGGCACCGTGCTGATCAGCCACGACCGCGAGTTCCTGGCCCGTACCGTCACCAAGGTGCTGGAGCTGGACCTGCACCAGCAGCAGGTCAACCTGTACGGCGGCGGCTACGACGCGTACCTGGAGGAGCGGGCGGTGGCCCGTCGGCACGCCCGTGAGGAGTACGAGGAGTACGCCGACACCAAGTCCTCGCTGGAGGCCCGCGCCCGGATGCAGCGCGGCTGGATGGAGAACGGCGTGCGCAACGCCCGCCGCAAGTCCTCCGACAACGACAAGATCGGGCGCGCGATGCGCACCGAGTCCACCGAGAAGCAGGCCGCCAAGGCCCGGCAGACCCAGCGGATGATCGAGCGGCTGGACGTGGTCGAGGAGCCCCGCAAGGAGTGGGAGCTGCGGATGGAGATCGCCACCGCGCCGCGCTCCGGCTCGGTGGTCGCCACCCTGCGCGGGGCGAGCGTGCGGCGCGGCGACTTCGCCTTCGGCCCGGTGGACCTCCAGATCGACTGGGCCGACCGGGTCGCCATCACCGGCGCCAACGGCGCGGGCAAGTCCACCCTGCTGGCCGCGCTGCTCGGCCGCCTCGAACTCGACGGCGGCAGCGCCTCGCTGGGCTCCGGCGTGGTGGTCGGCGAGGTGGACCAGGCGCGCGGACTGTTCCTCGGCGGCGAGCCGCTGGCGGACGCCTTCGCGGCCGCCGTGCCGGAGCTCTCGCCGGAGGAGGTGCGCACCCTGCTGGCCAAGTTCGGCCTCAAGGCGGTGCACGTGCTGCGCCCGGCCGGCACCCTCTCCCCCGGTGAGCGCACCCGGGCCGCGCTGGCGCTGCTCCAGGCCCGCGGGGTCAACCTGCTGGTCCTGGACGAGCCCACCAACCACCTGGACCTGCCCGCGATCGAGCAGTTGGAGTCCGCGCTCGGCTCGTACACCGGCACCCTGCTGCTGGTCACCCACGACCGGCGGATGCTGGACGCGGTGACGGTGAACCGGCGGATCGAGGTCCGGGACGGGCGGGTGCACGAGCTGTAGGCCGCCACCGGTCCGCCGATCGGTCTCCACCTCCCGGTCTGTACCTCCCGGTCTGTACCTGTCGGTCTATACCTGTCGGTCCGGACCTCTTCCCGGAGGGGCCGTCATGTGCTGTGCTGTCCGCCATGGTTGACAGCACAGACATCGCCGTGGCGGGGACGTCCCACCCGACCGTCCCGCTCACCCCCATGACGGTGCCCGCCCACGAGGCCGAGGCCCGCAGCAGGTCCTTCCACGACGTGATGGCCCAGCGCCGGACCGTCCGCGACTACTCCACCCGCCCGCTCCCGGACGGGGTGATCGAGTGGGCGGTCCGGACCGCGAGCACCGCGCCCAGCGGCGCGCACGTACAGCCCTGGCGGTTCGTGGTGATCACCGACCCGGAGCGCAAGCGGCTGCTGCGCGAGGCGGCCGAGGCCGAGGAGCGCGAGTTCTACGGCCACCGGGCCTCGGAGGAGTGGCTGGCCGCGCTCGCCCCGATCGGCACCGACTGGCGCAAGCCGTTCCTGGAGGACGCGCCGGCCGTGATCGTCGTGTTCGAGGTGCACAAGGGCCCCGACTCGCCGCGCCCGTACTACACCAAGGAGTCGGTGGGGATCGCGGTCGGGCTGCTGCTGGCCTCGCTGCACCAGGCCGGGCTGGCGACGCTGACCCACACGCCGAGCCCGATGAGGTTCCTCAACGAGGTGTGCGACCGCCCCGCGGAGGAGCGCGCGGCGTACGTGATCCCGGTCGGTTACCCGGCCGAGGGGGCGCGCGTGCCGGACCTGCGGCGCAAGGAGCTCGACGAGGTGATGGTCCGGCTCTGACCGCCGGGGGGCGCGGGGCCGCACACGGGAGCGCGTGAGGCCGTGTACCGGGGCGCCGGGGCGCGCGGGCCGAGCACCGGGGCCGCGCGCGCCCGCTGCCGGAGGGACGGCGGATGGTGACAGGTCCTGGCCGAGGACATAATCGCCGCCATGAGCCAGGCACAGCCACGGTCCTGTGGCCCCCCTCCGGCGGCCGGCCTCGCACCGCCACCGATGACGACGGTGGCGGAGATCGCGACGGTGGCGGAGGTGACCACCGGACGGCCGCCGGAACGGCTGCGACTGCCCGGCGGACTCTGGCTGCGCCGCCGCCGCAGCACCCACACGGCGGCGCTCAACCAGGCCGTCCGCGCCAACCTGGACCATCTGCGGCCCTGGATGGAGTGGGCGGCCGAGGCCCCCTCCCGGGCCCAGACCGCCGAGCTGACCAGGGCCGGCGCCGCCGCCTGGGAAGCCGGCACCGACTTCATGTACCTGGCCGGCCTGGACGCCGAACCCGGCAGCGTGATCGGCGCCTTCGGCCTGCACGGGCGGATCGGCCCGGGCGCTCTGGAGCTCGGCTACTGGGTCGCCGCCGGGCACGTCGGCCGGGGCATCGCCACCGCCGCGGCCGGTGCGCTGACCGGGGCCGCGCTGGCGCTGCCCGGGATCACCCGGGTGGAGATCCACTGCGACCGGGCGAACGGCGCCAGCGCGGCCGTCCCGCGCAAGCTCGGCTACCGGCTGGACCGGATCACCCGGGCCGCCGTCCGGGCTCCGGCCGAGACCGGACGGCAGCTGGTGTGGGTCAGGGACCGCCCGCTCCCGGACGGGCCCTCGTAGGCCCGGCCGCCCCGGCACCCGGCCTCCACAGCGCCCGGTCTCGATAGCGCCCCGCCCCTGCGGCAGCCGCCCCCCGGCACCCGGCCTCAGTAGCGCCCGCCGGTCGCGGCCGGCAGCGCGTCCAGCTCGGCCAGGTCCGCCGCCGAGAGCTCGACCCCGGCCGCGCCCACGTTGTCCACCAGGTAGCGCGGCGTCCTGGTGCCCGGGATCGGGAAGACGTAGCGGCCCTGCGCCAGCACCCAGGCCAGCGCGACCCGCGCGGGGCTGGCGCCGATCCGCTCGGCGACCGCCCGGACCTTCCCGACCAGCGCCAGGTTGGCGTTCAGCGCGTCCTGCTGGAAGCGCGGCAGCCGGCGGCGGAAGTCGTCGGCGGGCAACTCGTCGACGGAGGTGATGCCGCCGGTGAGGAAGCCCCGGCCGAGCGGCGAGAACGGCAGGAAGGCGATGCCCTGCGACTCGGTGTACGGCAGCACCTCGGCCAGCGCGTCCCGGGTCCACAGCGACAGCTCGGACTGCACCGAGGCCACCGGGTGCACGCTCTGCGCCCGCTTGATCTCCTCGACCGTGGCCTCGGAGAGGCCGATGCTCCGCGCCTTGCCCGCCGCGACGACCTCGGCGAACGCACCCCAGGTCTCCTCGATCGGGACCTCCGGGTCGACCCGGTGCAGCTGGTAGAGGTCGACGTGGTCGGTGCCCAGCCGGCGCAGGCTCTCGTCGATCGAGCGGCGGACGTGCTCGGGCCGCCCGTCGCGCTCGTGCTGGCCCGCGCCGCCCGGCACGATGCCCACCTTGGTGGCCAGGAAGGCGCGCTCCCGGTACGGGCCGGCCAGCGCGGCGCCGACCACCTCCTCGTTGGTGTACGGGCCGTACATGTCGGCGGTGTCGATCAGGCCGACGCCGAGGTCCAGCGCCTGCCGGATCACCCGGACCGAGTTCTCGTCGTCCCGGTTGCCGACGTCGTAGGCCCAGGTCATTCCCATGCAGCCGAGGCCGATGACGCCGATCTCGGGGCCGCTGTTACCGAACGGGGCCTTGCGCATGACGGTGCTCCCATCGTGGGGTTCCGCGGTTTCCCGCGGCGGTGAACGATCAACGGGTTCAGCTTTCACCTTGGAGTGCGCTCAAGGTCAAGTCCTCGCGGAGCGGTGGTGCGAGCGGGGCGCGCGCCCCGGTCTCACCACCGCTCCGGAGCTCCGGCCGTCGACTCCTCGTCGTTCGCCACCGTTCGCGGCCGTTCGCCACCGGACGTTCCGCCGGGCCACCAAGGGTGACCAGCCGTCAAACCGGCGCGCGGGAGCCAGTTCACCGACCTCGCGCACCACCGGACGCCGCTCGTCCGGTCTTGGCAGGGCCACCCGGACGGCCGACGCTCTGTGTGCAGCAGATCATCGGCTCATCGCCTCCAACCGATCACCCCAAGGCCTCCCCACCCCCGTCCCAACAGTTCCCCAAACCTGCTTCCGGTGACGCGTCCGGGCCCGGGAAGCGCTTGACGTGCACAGCTGGTCTAGTCCAGTTTGATGCTCAGCACCGCGCTCCTCCCCGCATCGGACCACCCCCAGGCCGCCGCCCGCCCCGCGCCCCCCCTCGCGGCGCGGGCGGCCACCACGTCCCGAGAGGCACCCCACATGCCCAGCGCGATTCCGCATGCCCGCACGCACGGCCGCCCCGCCCGCCGAACCACCCTGCTGAGCCTGGCCGCGGCCACCGCGCTCGCCGCCGGCGGCCTGACCGTCCTCGCCGGGAACGCCGGCGCCGCCGACGGCAACCTGCTCGCCAACGGCGGCCTGGAAAGCGGCGCGCTCAGCCCCTGGAGCTGTTCCGCCGGAACCGGGAGCGTGGTCAACTCCGGTGCACACAGCGGTACTTACGCACTCAAGGGCGCGGTGGGCGCGAGCGACACCGCCCAGTGCGGCCAGACCGTCAGCGTCCAGCCCAACACCACCTACAACCTCAGCGCGTGGGTGCAGGGCCAGTACGTCTACCTCGGCGCCACCGGCAGCGGCGTCACCGATCCGGCCGTCTGGACCGCCGGCGGGCCCAACTGGCAGCAGCTGTCCACCAGTTTCACCACCGGACCGGCCACCACCAGCGTCACCGTCTACCTGCACGGCTGGTACGGACAGGGCGGCTACCTCGCCGACGACATCGCGCTGACCGGCCCCGGCGGCGGCAACCCGTCCACCCCGCCGCCGAGTTCGACCCCGCCGAGCCCGACCGGCACGCCCACCGGCGGCCCCTCCACCCCGCCGCCGAACGTCACGCTCCCGGTCGCCCCGTACATCGACATGGGCGCCTGGCCCACCCCGTCGATGCCCGACATGGCCAAGGCCGGCGGCCTCAAGGGCTACACGATGGGCTTCGTCACCGGCGTCGGCTGCAAGGCCAGCTGGTTCAACGCCTACGACCCGCGCACCGCCTGGGCCAAGGACCAGGTGGACGCGCTGCGCGCGGCCGGCGGCGACGTCAAGGTCTCCTTCGGCGGCGCCTCCGGCACCGAACTCGCCGCCGCCTGCACCACGGTGGACTCGCTGTTCGCCGAGTACGACGCCGTGGTGAGCGCCTACAACCTGCGCTACGTCGACTTCGACATCGAGGGCGCGGCCATCGCCGACACCGCCTCCAACGACCGCCGCTCCGCCGCGCTCGCCAAGCTCCAGCAGGCCCACCCGGGGCTGAAGGTCTCCTTCACCCTGCCCGTGCTGCCCGAGGGCCTGACCGCCGAGGGCGTCGCCATCGTCAAGTCCGCCCGGGACGCCGGGGTGGCCGTCGACGTGGTCAACATCATGGCGATGGACTACTACCGGACCGGGACCGACTACGGCAACGCCGCCGTCCAGGCCGCGCAGTCGCTGTTCGGCCAGCTCAAGGCCCTCTACCCGGCGAAGAGCGACGCCCAGCTGTGGGCCATGGTCGGCGTCACCCCGATGATCGGCGAGAACGACGACCACCAGATCTACAACCAGGCCGCCGCCCAGCAGTTGGTGACCTTCGCCAAGCAGAACCACCTCGGGATGCTCGCCTTCTGGGACGCCACCCGGGACGCCAACGCCTGCACCGGCGGCTCGCTGTCCAAGTGCACCAACATCCCGCAGCAGCCGTACGAGTTCGCGAAGATCCTCAACCAGTACGCGGGCTGAGCACCCCCGGGGCGTACGGTGCGGCTGCTCAGGTGTCGTAGCAGCCGCACCACGGCGCGTCGAAGCCGAGGCCGTCCGGGTACAGCTCGAAGTGCACCCGCTCGTCCTCCTCCACCTCGTCCTCCTCGTAGTCCTCACGGACCAGGCCGAACAGCTCGCCGTCATGGTGCACGGCGAACGGGGCGATCGCGATGTCCCCGTACTCCCGGCCGGGCAGGGCGTCGAGCCACTCCCCCAGCAGCCGCGCGGCCTCCGCCGCCTCGCCGGTGGCGCGTATCCGCGAGTCGAGGTGGCGGCCGGCGGCGTCGAACTGGTGGAGGACGGCGTAGGACCGGGCACCGAGGCAGAGGGCCGAGGCGAGGAACTGGCCGCCCTGCCACCGGCCGATGGTGTCGGTGCGGTAGTCGGGCCGGTGGCTGATCGGGATGACCTCGGGAACGTTCACGGCCGAAGCGTAAGCGTGACCAGTGACAACGGCCCGGCCGCCCGAGCCGGAGCCCGGGTCGGCGCCTGATCGGCCAGTGCAGCACCCGGTTCAGCGCCCGGTGGGCAGGTTGGCGCCGCCGGTGCAGTCGAGCACCACCCCGGTGACGAAACCGTTGGCCGCGAGCAGGTGGATCGCCCGGGCGACGTCCTCGGCCCGGCCGACCCGGCCGGCCGGGGTGGTGGCGGCGAGGCCCTCGAACAGCGCGGCCCGCTGCTCGGCCGGAACGCGGTCCCACCACGGGGTGTCGATCACGCCGGGCGAGACGGCGTTGACCCGCAGCGGGGCGAGCTCGACGGCCAGCGGCGGGACCATCGCCTCCAACGCGCCGTTGATGGCGGCCAGTCCGGCGGTGCCGGGGAAGGCGGCCCGGGCCGAGGCCGCGGTGATCAGGGTGACCGATCCGTCCTGACGCAGGTGCGGCAGCGCCGCCTGGAGGACGCGCACCTGCGGCCAGAACTTGCCGTCGAAACCGGCCGCGAGTTCGTCCAGGTCGAGCCCGGCGAACGGACCGCTGCCGGCCGCGCCGCTGACCGCGACGACCAGGTGGTCGACCGTGCCGGTCTCGGCGAAGAAGGCGGCGAGGGCGGCCGGATCGGCCGCGTCCAGCTGCCGACCGCTGCTCTTGCCGCCGATCCGGGAGACGGCGGCGTCCAGCCGGTCGCGGTCGCGGCCGGTGACCACGACCTCGGCGCCGTCAGCGGCGAAGGCGGTGGCCGCCGCCTCGCCGATGCCCGAGCTGCCGCCCATCACGACGACGCGCTGTCCGGCGAAGAGGTTTGACGCAGTGCTCATGGTGGTGGGGCCTTTCGACTTGTCGAGACCGTCAGTTCCGGTAATGATGGTTATCGAGACTGTTAGTCTTGTCAAGCGGGGGGCCGGAGGAGAGGGAGCACAATGAGCGGAACCAAGGCCACCGAAGCCGTCGAAGCCGTCGAAGTCACTGAGGCCACTGAGGCCGCCGAGGCCGATGAAGCCCCGACCGCCCGACCGCACACCGGACGCCGACGCAACGAGGCCGCCCACCGGGCGATCCTCGACGCCGCGCTCCGCCTGCTCGCCGAGTCCGACGGCACGCCCGTCACCATCGACGCCATCGCCCGGACGGCCGGCGTCGGCAAGCAGACCGTCTACCGGTGGTGGCCCTCCAAGGGCGCCGTCCTGCTCGACGCCCTCACCGACCGCGCCGGCCAGGACGTCCACGGCCCCGACACCGGCGATCTGCGCACCGACCTCCACGCCTTCATCGCCACCACCTTCGACGCCGCCCAGCGCGACACCACCGCCTCCGCGCTGCGCACCGTCGCCCGCGAGGCCGCCCGCGACCCGCACCTCGCCGACCTGATGCGGACCTTCACCGCCACCCGCCGCACCGCGCTGCGCGAACTGCTCGCCAAGGGGCGCGAGCGCGGCGAACTCGCCGGGGACACCGACCTGGACCTCATCGCCGACCAGGTCTACGGCGTGTTCTGGTACCGCTTCCTGCTCGGGCACGACGCCCTGGACGCGAACACCGCAGAACGCCTCACCGACTCACTGACCAGGGGGAACGCCACCCGCTAGGCCCTGCGGCCCCAACCCGCGCCGCCCGCGCAGCAGGGGCAGGTACACCTCGTCCACGATCTCCACCAGGACGTCGTCCGGCGCCGTCGGCACCCCGCGCACCACGAACTCGTTGCGCAACAGCACCACCGCCACCGTCGCCACCCGGGGGCGCAGCACCTCGGGAGCCAGCTCGCCCCGGGCGACCGCGCGCCCCAGGACGGTGAGCCAGGGCGCGGCCGCCGCGTCGCCGGACTGGTCCTGCAACTGCGCCAGGAACTCCGCCGCACCGCCGGCCGCGGCCAGCAGTTCGCGCAGCACGGCGCCCAGCGGGGAACTCCAGTGGCGGTTCGCCTGGCGCAGCAACTCCAGTGCGTCGCCGCGCAGTTCACCGGTGTCGGGGAGCGGGGCGGTCTTCGCCAGCTGCTTGTAGGCGGCGATGCCGAGGGCCAGCCGGTTGGGCCAGCGGCGGTAGATGGCGTTCTTGTTGGTTCCGGCGCGGGCGGCGACCTTGTCCATGGTCAGCCCGGCGTACCCGGACCCGGTCAGCTCCTCGACCGCCGCCCGCAGGATCGCCTCCTCCAGCGCCGCCCCGCGCCGCCGCGTCTGCCCGGCCATGCCGTCGCCCTCTCCGTAGACCGCCCCCATCCTTCTTGCCGCACCGAGGCGTCGGCAACTAGGGTACTGGTCGTACCGTAAATTTCCTCTCGCCGGAAAGGCGGAAGAACATGCGTGCCAAGGGAATCAGCTACGACACCGGCTTCGTGAAGAACGGCGCGTACTCCCGGCACCGGTTCGACCCGGAGGTGGTCGAACGCGAGCTGCGGATCATCCGGGACGACCTGCACTGCACCGCCGTCCGCGTCATGGGCGGCGACCCGGAGCGGATCGAACTCGCCGCCGGGTACGCCGCCGACCTCGGCCTGGAGGTCTGGTTCTCGCCCTACCCGCTGGAACTGACCGCCGACGCCATGCTGGAGCTCTTCGCCGACTGCGCCGAGCGCGCGGAACGGCTGCGGCGGCGCGGAGCCGAGGTGGTGTTCGTGACCGGCGCCGAACTGAGCCTGATGAACCCGGGCTTCCTGCCCGGCTCCACGACGGCGGAACGGGTCGCCCTGCTCGCCCGGCCGGAGCAGGTGCGCGAGCACCTCGGGGCGGTCGCCGACCGGGTCAACGCGTTCCTCGGCCGGGCGGTGGCCACCGTCCGCGAGCGGTTCGGCGGACGCGTCACCTACGCCGCGGTACCGCTGGAGCGCGTCGACTGGGAGCCCTTCGACCTGGTCTCACTCGACCTCTACCGCTCCGCCGAGACCGCCGACCGCTTCGCCGACGGCGTCCGCGCCCTGACCGGCCAGGGCAAACCCGTCGCCATCACCGAGTTCGGCGCCGCCACCTACCTCGGCGCCGGCGACCGGGGCGCGCTCGGCCTCGACGCGGTCGAGTACGACGACCACGGCCCGGTCCGCCTCGACGGCCCGTACCAGCGCGACGAGGCCGGGCAGGCCGCCTACGTGCGCGAACTGCTGGAGGCCTTCGACGCCGGCGGCATCGACGCCACGTTCGTCTTCTACCTTCGCCCTCTACGACCACGTCCACCGCCCGGACGGCGACCCCCGCGACGACCTCGACCTGGCCGGCTACGGCATCGTCAAGGCCTACGAGGACCGCATGGGCAGCACGTACGCGGGGGTTCCCTGGGATCCGAAGAAAGCTTTCTTCGCCATCGCCGACTACTACGGCACCCACTGACCCCACCCGCCGCCACCCCACTCGCCACCACCGCGCGGGAAGTCGGCCCGGCCGACTTCCCGTGCGAGGCGTTCCGTCAGCCGATGGAGGACACGCCGAAGGCGGACGTCACCAGGCCGAGGACGTACGGCATCTCGGCGCCGTTCAGGGCCGTCGGGTCGACCGAGTACACGACCGTCCGGGAGAGGTCGCGGGTGGCGAAGACGCCGCTGGTGGAGCCGGGGCGGGCGCCGGTCTTGCCCCAGGCCACCACGCCGTCCGACTCAAGCTTCTCCAGGCCCATGCTCATGCACGCCTTGCCGCCCGGGCAGTGGGTGCTGTGCTCGGCGACCGGCACGGCCGGGACGGTGAACAGCAGCTCCTGCTGGGCAGGCGGGAGGAGGCGGCCCCGGAACAGGGCGGTCATGAAGCGGTCGAGGTCGGGGGCGCTGGAGATCATGCCGCCCTCGGCCCAGGGCCACGGGCTCTGCTCGGTCACGTCCACCCGGTGGGAGCCGCCGCCGGCTTCGGGGACGGTCAGGTACGGGCGGGTCGCGGGGCGCCGCAGCCGCGGGTCGTCGCCGTCCGGGAGGGAGGTGTCGTGCAGGCCGAGCGGGCGGATGATCCGGTCGCGCAGTTCGTCGGCGTAGCGGTGCCCGGTGACCTTCTCGACCACCAGTCCGGCGACGAAGGTGTTCATGCCGTTGTACTGCTGGGCGGTGCCGGGGTCGAAGCCCAGCGTCTGGCCCTTCATCGAGGCGAGGACCTCCCCGGGGGCGAACGAGTCGAACTTGTGCTCGGCGAACCAGCCGGTGCTGCCGTCCCCCCAGGGCATGCCGGTGCCGTTGGGCAGTCCGCTGGTGTGGTTGAGCAACTGCCCGACCGTGACCCCTTCGTACGGGAAGTCCGAGAGGTACCGCCGGACGTCGGCGTCCAGGTCGACCCGTCCCTCGGCGGCGAGTTGGAGAACGACGGTGGCGGTGAAGATCTTCGAGACCGACCCGATCCGGAACCGGCCCTGCGGGTCCACGGCCATCCCGCGCTCCGCCGAAACGCCCTCGAACTTCCCCGTGGAGCCGGTGATCCGCACGAACCCGGCGGAGACGTCGGCGGCCGGCCGCCGGTCGAGCGCGGCCCGGACCGCCGCCCTGTCCAGGGGTGCGAGTGCGGACGCACTCGATGACACCCCGGCAGCGGGCGCCACGGCGAGCGCGGGCGTACCCGCCCCGACCGTCAGCGCGACCGCCAGGGCTCCGGCGGCGGCCAGGACGGTCCAACGGGTCTGGTTCTTGTGCGCGTTCGCGTTCATGTGTGGTCGGCTCCAGGCTGGTCGTCGTCCGGACCGGTGCTTCCCGGCCCGGCGACGAGTCTTCCGGCCGTGCCCGCGCCGGACATCAGGGGCGGGACGCCGCCGCTCCCTGATTTCGCGTCAGGGTTCACCCGGAGGGCAAGACACGAGGCCTCGGGTCAGACCCCCAGCGCCTCCGCCGCCAACGCCGTCCCCTCCAGCCGGGCCCTGATCTTGGCGAAGGCGGTCTCCCGGGAGACGGACAGGTCGTCGGCGAAGGAGGCGAAGCCGCTGTCGTCACAGGTGCCCAGCCGCTCCACGGGCAGGTGCCGGGCGGCGTTCAGCACCCGGTCGCGCACCTGCTCGGCGCTCTCCACCACCGGATCGTTCGGGTCGGTGACACCAACGAACACCCGCCCCTCGGACGGGAGTTGGTCTGCGACCATACGCAGGACCCGCTCCGGGTCGGCCTCGTTCGCCAGCGACAGGTAGAAGCTGCCCACGGTGAGCCTGAACAGCTCGGGCAGCAGCTCCGCGTAGTCGATGTCGAGGCTGTGGGTGGAGCCCTGGTCGGCGCCGGGGTCGGTGTGGACGCCGATCCGGGCGCGCTCGGCCGCGCCGAACCGGGCCAGCACCATGTTGTTGAGCTCGACGAACTCGTGCAGCACGCCGCCGCTCGGGTCGAGCTTCAACGCCAGCCGGGCTTCGGTGAGTTCGAGCTGCACGACGTGCGCCCCCGCGTCGAGGCAGCCCCGGATGTCCGCCTCCGCACCCGCGATCAGGTCCTCCATGTACTGGGTGTGCGAGTATCCGGAGACACCGGCGGGCGGGTACAGCAGGCTGAGCAGCGAGGGCGAGACGACCGACTGCTTCACGGGGACGGTCGCGAACTTCTGCGCGGCCCGCAGGTACTGCTCGGCGTGCACCTGGTAGCGGAAGGGGCCGGAGGTCAGGACGGGCAGCTGCCGCTGGTGCCCGTCGGCGAAGGGCAGGACGACGCCGCCGGGGCTGACGTTGTCGGCCCCGACGACCGGATAGGTGTAGGCGCTGGGCTTGGTCTGGTCGCCGTCGGTGACGACCGGCGACCCGAGGGCCTCCAGCTGCGCGATGGTGTCCTGGACGGCCCGCTGCCGGGCCTCGGCGAACGCGGCGGCGGAGAGACGCCCGGCCCCGTGTTCGGCGATGGCGGAGAGGAGCTCCGGGGAGCGCGGGACGCTGCCGATGAGTTCGGAGGGAATGCTCATGGCGGCAGCCTAGGAACACGGATGCCCCGAACGTCGGAGCTGATCGGAATTGCCGTCGACCGCATTCCACAAGGGCGATTCGGGAGGCCGAATTCGACTCCCCCCGAACACACTTGGGCCAGACCCGATCATCGCGTCGAGCGGGACCGCGAAGCCCCCGACACTGTTGCCACGCCGTGCCGTCGCTCCCGGGAGGTCGGGGAATGTGCTCTCCGGAGGCCCTGCCCCCGATCCGCCAGGCCGTGATCCGCCAGGCCGTGATCCTCGCGGGCGGACGCGGCAGGCGGCTCGCCCCGTACACGGACCTGCGCCCCAAGGCGATGGTCGAGGTGAACGGCACGCCGCTGCTGCGCCACCAGATCGACCGGTTCGCCGACGCCGGCGTGGAGACGGTGATCGTCTCGGCGGGCTACCGCTCGCAGGCGATCACCGACTACGTGCGCACGGCGCCCCTGCCGGTCCGCACCACCGTGGTCGTGGAGGAGCGCCCGCTGGGGCGGGGCGGCGGGCTGAAGCTCGCCGCCCGCGCGCTCCCGGCGCCCCGGGAAGCGTGGTTCGCCGTCTACGGCGACATCTGGACGGACTTCCCGCTCACCGCACTCGGCGCCCACCACCTGCGCTGCGGGGCCCTGGCCACGGTCGCCCTGGTCCCGCCCCGGCTGCCCCGGGGCACCGTCCGCTGCGACGACTCCGGGAGGGTCGAGGAGCTCGCCGCGCCACCCGCCTGCGTGGTCAACGGCGGCGTGTACGCCTTCGCCCCCGGCGTCGTCCCGCTGCTGCCGGACCAGGGGGACCACGCGCGCACGACCCTCCCGCACCTGGTACGGCTGCGGCAGCTGTCCGGCTACCGCGCCGAGGGCTTCTGGCGCGCCGTCAACACACCGGCTGATCTCCGGGAGCTGCGGGCAAGCGCCACGGAGAGCGTCCGCTGACCGTGCCGCCCGAGGTCAGGACCGGACCGGCTCACCCGTGCGAACGGCCCGCAGCCCCCGCTCGACGGTCTCCAGGTTCTCCCCCACCGGCGCCACGTAGTCCAGTACGCCGCGCGCGGCCTCCTCCCCGAGCGTGCGGGTGATCACCCAGGCCGCGAGGTACTGGGAGGCCAGGCAGCCGCCGGCGGTGGCGATGTTCCCCTCGACGTGGAACGGCGCGTCCAGCACCGTGACGCCCCGGGCCTCGACGAAGGGCCGGCTCGTCCGGTCCGTGCAGGCCGGCCGGCCCTCCAGCAGCCCGAGGTGCGCCAGCACGAGGGCGCCGGAGCACTGGGAGCCGATCAGCTGCCGCGCCGGGTCGAGCGGCAGCGCGGAGAGCAGGCGGTTGTCGGCGACCACGTCGCGGGTCTTCACCCCGCTGCCGATCAGCACCACGTCGGCCTCGGCGACGAACTCCATCGGGCGCTGCCCGGTCACCTCGACGCCGTTCATCGAGGTGACCACCGGCGTCGGCGTGGTGATGAAGGCCTCCAGGCCGTCCGGGCGGCAGCGGTTGATCAGCGCGGACGCGATGAAGCTGTCCAGCTCGTTGAACCCGTCGAACGTCACCACGGCTACCTGCATCGCAACTCCCTCATCCGGCGCGGAGCGTCCAGTCTCCCCGACCGTGCCCGCCGAGGCCACCGGCCGGGCCTGGCACCCCGCGACACGGCGGCGGCTGCGGGGCCGGGAATCTCGATGGCGGTGCGGCGCCGGTGCTGTCAGGGTGGCCGCCATGGTGAAGAAGTTGCTCTTCGTGACCCTGACCGGACACGGGCACATCAACCCGACGCTGCCGCTGGTCGAGGAACTCGTCCGGCGCGGGCACCAGGTGGACTACGCCACCGAGGCGGGCCACGCCGCCGCCGTCACCGGTGCCGGGGCACGCTGGCTGGAACTGCCGCCGCTGGAGCCGTTCACGCCGCCGTCGACGATCGGCCCGGAGGCCGTGGCCGCCTGGCTGCGCCACTACTTCGCGGCGTTGAGCGCGACGTACCCGGTGCTGCGGCAGCACTGCGCCTCGGAGCCGGTGGACGCCATCTGCTACGACACGACGAACTGGCCCGCCCGGATCGTCGCCAGGAGCCTGGGCATCCCCGGCGTCCAGTGCTTCCCCCACCTGGCCTCGAACGAGGCGTACTCGCTGGACCGGCAGTTGACCGCGGGGCTCGACGCCGATGATCCGGCGATGGCGCTGCTCGCCGCCGACTGCGCGGCCTTCTCGGCCGAGTACGGCGTCCCGCTCGGCGTCGCCGACACCATGACGACGCCTGACCGGCTCAACCTGGTGTTCGTCCCACGGGAGTTCCAGCCGGCCGCCGACAGCTTCGACGAGCGCTTCCACTTCATCGGCCCCTCGATGGGCGGCCGCGAGCGGGCCGAGCGGTGGTCGCCGCCCGCCCCCGGGGCACCGCTGCTGTACGTCTCCCTGGGCAGCGTCTTCAACGGGGATCCGGCGTTCTACCGCGCCTGCCTGACCGCCGTCGCCGACGGGCCGTGGCAGGTGGCGATGACCGTGGGCGGCACGGACGCCGCCGCGCTGGGTGCCGTCCCGAGCGGGGTGGACGTCCGGTCGCGCTTCCCCCAACTCGCGGTGCTCCGTCACGCCACCGCCTTCGTGTCGCACGCCGGCATGAACTCCGTCATGGAGGCGCTGCACTACGGGGTCGGTGTCGTCGCCGTCCCCCGCACGCCCGAGCAGGCCGCCAACGCCGCACGCCTGGCGGAGCTGGGGCTCGGCGAACGCCTGGACGCCGACACGGTGAACGCCGAAGCACTGCGAGCGGCGATCGACCGGGTCGCCTCGGACCCGACGGTACGGGCCAACCTCGCGGGAATGCGGCAAGCCATCCGGCGAAGCGGCGGGGCCACGCGCGGCGCCGACCTGATCGAGCACCTCACCTAAGGGAGCGGGCAGCTACAGCTCGCGGAAGTACACGGCCACGGGCAGCTTGACGCACCCGAGGCTCTCGTACAGCTCCCTGGCCGGGCCGTGGAACTCGTCGCCGCCGGTGCCGATTTCGACGTACCGGGCTCCGTGGTCGCGCATGTGGCCGAAGGCGTACTCGCACAGGTCGGTCGCCAGGTGGTCACGGCGGTGGTGTGGGTCGACGGCGAGGATGCCGATGGTCCCGCGCTCGCGGGCGGGGTCGATCTCCCAGCCCACGTAGCCCGCGATCGCTCCGTCGAGGTCCGCGACGGCGACGTGTTTGCCGTGCTCCGGGGTGTACAGGGTGGCGAGCAGGGTGCGGTAGTCCTCGCGCCACCGGCCGTGCTGGCGGGCGAAGACGACTTCGCCGACCAGGGGCCGGAAGGAGTTCTCGTAGAACGGTCCGAAGGTCTCGATGGTGAGTTCGGTCAGCCGCGCGAGGTCCTGCGGCTCGAAGCTGCGGATGATCACGGAGGGCGCTCCTCACTGAGGTTCGGGGAGCGACCCCGGCGGGTCGCAGTCGGCCTCGGCGGCCCCGGCCGCCACGCGGATGCCGCCGAGGAGCATCGCGCGGAAGGCCGGATCGGCGTACGCCTCCTCGCCGTGGCCCATGCCGGTGTACCAGGACCGGCCGCCCTGGATCCGACGGCACCAGGTGATGGGGTGGTCGCCCATCCGGTCGGGGCCCGGGTCGTAGGAGGACTCGTCGAGGGAGGCGAGGACGTGGACGGTGTTCCTGGGGTCGGTACGGAAGTTGTACCACTCGTCCGACCGCTCCCACGTGGCGGGCAGGTGCCTGGTGCTGGGGTTGTGCCGGTCCTCGATGACCACCCGGGCCCGGAACAGCCCGTGGGGATGGCTCTTGAAGTAGGCGCCGACGACCTGGCCGTAGAAGGGCCAGTCGAACTCGGTGTCGGAGGCGGAGTGAAGGCCCGCGTAGCCGCCGCCGGCCCGGATGTAGCCCTCGAAGGCGGTCTTCTCGGTGGCGTCGAGGACGTTGCCGGAGGTCAGGGCGAAGACGACGGCCCGGTAGCCGGCGAGGCGGGCGGGAGTGAAGAAGGTGCCGTCCTCGGTGGCGTCGACCGCGAACCCGTTCGCGGCGCCCAGGTCCTTGACGGCCTGGACGGCGGCGGGGATCGAGCCGTGCCGGTAGCCGCCGGTCTTGGAGAAGACGAGCACCTTGAACTCAGGCCGTCTGGTGGCGGGTTGCGACGCGGCACAGCCCGTGAGGCCGATGAGGGCGAGCACGGCACCCAGCGCCGGCATCGGCCGCAGTAATCGGGGACGGGGCAAATTCGGACTCCTCGGGAGAGGCACACAGGGGCGCACCTGGAGAGCATCCTGACAGGTGGAGGGATACGAATGAGGGAGTGGGAAGTCGGGCTCGCCGACTTCCCACTCCCTCGGGGTCACGGGGTGGGGGCTGGGGGTGGGGGTGAGGTCGTATGCCCTCCGGTATCACGGGGGGTCAGAGGGCGTCGGGGAGGACGAGGTCCAGTTCGGACCAGACCGTCTTGGAGTTGGGGTGACGGGGAATGGTGCCCCAGCGGTCGGAGAGCGCGTCGACGAGGGTGAGGCCGCGCCCGGACTGGGAGTTGGGGCGGAGCTTCGTGGGGAGGGTGGGGACCCTGTCGCCCCTGGGGTCGCTGATCTCGATGCGGAGGGTGATGCCCCGGCGCACGAAGGTGGTGAGCGAGAGGTGAAACTCGAACCCGCGCCCCGGAACGCGTCCGTGCGTGATCGCGTTCGCCGCCAGCTCGGTTATCTGAACTTCCATGGAAGGGCTCCGCATTGGATGCCGTGAATTCGTCATGTGAGTGGGGTGGGGCGGGTGGTCAGCGTCAGACTG
>NZ_JBHUAF010000164.1:0-17613 GCF_042789895.1 Kitasatospora sp. NPDC056783 | reverse complement strand
GGCCCGCCGCTCGGTGACGGTTCAGCCGCAGTGCTTGGAGCTATAGGTGTTCAGCCCGTATCCGGTGAACTCGTAGTACGTCAGCTCCCCTGCGAAGTCGATGCAGGCCCCCTTGGCATAGGCGTAGACCGGTCCCGCGTAGCTGGTGTAGTTGTTGCCGGGGCCGTCCTGGATCCAGTCGGAGGTGCCGGAGCGCCGGATGGCAACACCGATCTGACGGTGGCCGGTGACCGTCGCGTCGTTTCCGCGGGCGATCGCGCAGTTGTACCCGTTCCCGCTGTTGTAATAGATGTCGATGAAGCCGACCACCTCATAGATGTGATCGTCGGTGATGTCCCAGCTCTGCTTGAAGTTGTACGCGCTCCCGCACTTGTTGACCCGGGGGTAGGCGTGGGCCGCGCCGGCGGAGAGGCCGACGAAGCCTCCGGCGAGGACCGTGGCCGCGAGCACCGTCGCCAGGTGCTTCTTGATCATGAAGGGCTCCTTCGAGTGCCGTGGTCGCCGAGGGGCGGAGCCGGCGGTGCGGACTCCGACGAGTTGTCCGAAGACCCGGTGGAGCTCCCACAGTGCGGGCATATTTGATTGTCCATCTACAAAAATCCGCCACGGCCCAGGTGAACAGCGGACAACCCTGATTGGCCACGGACACGGCAGGGGGCAGGGAGTGGGTAGCGCCGGACGCCCGCAGGGGCGACTCAAGGGGGAGACCGAGCAGGCGAACGACCTGGCCCGGTTCGTGCGGGAGGTGACCTCCGGGCTCACCGTCCGCGAGCTCGCGCGGCGGTACCCGGCCGGCAAGACCAGCTGGAGCGAGTACCGCTCCGCGGAGAAGGACATCCCGTGGCACCTGCTCCAGCGGTTGATCCACGACCGCGTGGCGGACCCGCGCGCCCGGGCGGTGCTGCTGGCGCGGGCCCGTCACCTGCACGAACGCGCGGAGCTGGCGGCCAGGGGCCTCCCGTCGCCCACGGCGGAGCGGTCGACGAAGCGGTCGACGGCGCAGCAGGCGGCGCAGCAGGCGCTGGACCTGGCCAGGCAGGCGCAGCGGCAGGCCGAGGCCGGTGTGGCGGAGGCGGAGGAGCTGATCCGCGTGCTGGTGGCGATCGTCGCCGAGCTGCGGGGTGAGCTGGGCACCGGCGTCGAGGACGGGGCGCCCCTCCTCACTCCGCTGCCACCCGACCCGGGCACCGTGGCGCTGCGCCGGCTCCGGCTGCTGGAGGCGACGCGCTGCCTGGACGAGGTGCGCCGCATCCGGGAGAGCGCGCGCGACGCGCGGCGGACGGCGGAGCAGGAGCAGCGCGCGGTGGGACTGCTGGTCGATCGGGAGCGGTCGCGGGCCGGGGCCGGAGATGACCGGCGGCCTGGGGCGGAGCCCTCGGTGGCCGACGGGGTGCGGGCGCGCCTGCCCGTGCTGCGACGCCTGAACACGGATCTCGTCGCGGTGCGGGCGGCCCTGGCCGACCGCTGCCTGGACGTGGTCCGGATGGCCCCGGCCACGGCCGGCCCCGCGATTGTCCGCGGTGAGCTGGTCCCGGTGACGGACAATCGCCCGACCGGTGCCTTCGCCCCGGACCCGGCGTTCGCCGCCGGCCTGCCGCCCGCCGCTCCGGTGGACGCACGGCGGCGTCGGGCCGTCAGAACGGGCGCGGCCGTCGGTGTGGCGGCGGTCCTGGCCGGCGTCCTGGTCCTGGCGGGCGTGCTGGTGGGCGTACGGCTGCGCCCGGCGCCCGTCCCCGTCGGCACGCTCCCCCCGGTGGCCGGCTCCGGTCTGTCACCGATGCTCGGTGTGAGCGGCGGCCCGTCCGCTCCACCGGCGGGCGGCCCGTCCGCTCAGTCCTCCGGCGAAGCTCCGGCCACGACGCTCCCGGCGGACGGCGGGCCGACTCCGGCGGCGGGGGCGCGGAGCGCACCGGCGCTGCCCGGTACCGCGGTTCCCAGCACACCACCCGGTGCGCTGCCGGAGCCCTCCGGCCCTTCGACCGTCACCGGGAGCGAGCGGCCCGCGCCGCCCCCGGTACCCTCCGTCTCCGTCTCCGCCTCCGCGTCCACGGTCCCGGCACCGGGGCGCCTCGGCGGCACCCCGCTCGTCCCGCCGACGGGAGCGGTGGCGATCAGGAACACCAGCAGCCTGCAGTGCGTCGCCACGCCCGGCGGGAGCCGGGAGGAGGGGTTGCTGGTCCAGCAGTACCCCTGCGGGGACTTTCCCGACCACTTCTGGGAGGCCCAGCAGGCCTACACGGACGTCGGCGGCGACACCTACTACCGGATCGTCAGCTACAACAGCACGTTGTGCCTCTCCGTCCGGAACTCCAGTACCGAGGCCACCGCCCAGGTCGTCCAGTCGGTGTGCGGGAACAGTCCCGCGCAGGCCTGGAGGATCGAGAAGTGGCCGCACGGCATCCGCTTCGTCAACGGCAACAGCCGCCAGTGCCTGGCCGTCTCCCACGGCAGCAACGCCCCGGCGGCCCCACTGATGCAATATCCGTGCGGGGACTATCCGGATCACCACTGGGACTACGGACCTCGCCGCTGAGAATCGTTCGACAGCATTTCCGGAACGCCGGGGCGGGCGTTTCTCCGGTGTGAAGGAAGAGGTTCACCGATCCGCGGGTGGGCAGCCGGAAATCCGCGGATCGGCCGGTTTCCGCTCGACGGTCCTCCGAAGGGAGGGCGGAGGACCGTCGAACGCGAATTCGAGGCGGCCGACCGACCCGACGGGCCCCCACGTTCGGCCCGTCGGCACCGACCGGGCCGTCAGAGGATTTCGATGTCCTTGACCAGCGGCGGACGGTTCGGGTAGGTGATGTCGGTCCAGCGCGGGACCTTGACCGAGTCGCCGTTGGCGTCGTAGTAGACCAGGTCGTTGTTGCCGGTGGAGATCCGGTCGACCCACCAGTTCCCGAAGGAGGTCCGGCCGCCGTTCGCGTAGCAGTCGACGCTGTCACGGCCGTCGAGGTGCGACCAGATCTTCAGGAAGTCGTTGCGGTTTCCGTCGCACGGGACGTGGTCGATGGCGAAGGCGTTGCCGGACGGGACGGCCACGGTGAACGCGGCCGCCGCGGCGAACGCGACGGTCAGGGACGTCACGATCTTCTTCGTTTTCGGGAACACGGATTCTCCTCGGCCGTATCACACACGAATTGATTCCGAATCACGAACCAGGTCCACTGCGGAAGCCGGCTGGGTCGTGCTCGATCAGCCTCTCCGCTACCGCGTACACGGTCAACGACGGTCGCCGTGGAATGACCGCGTATCAGCCATCTCTGCCCGAACCTTCCGTGCACGGTGGGACTGGTGGTGCCGGTGGGGTGTGTACGAATGCCTGGAACACCGGTATCCACCAGGGCGCCGGGTCGACCGGCGAATGGCGAGGAACCGGCCGCGCCTCCGCGGCGCGGGAGACGCCCCGCCCGCGCACGGCTCACCCTCCGCGCCCTGCGGGCCGGGCCGCGCGTCCCGGTGGAAAGTCCGTGGCCGACCCGCCCCCGGCCGGGGCACAATCGCGCCCATGACGGACATGGAGGCGTTCCGGGAGGCGGTCGTCGACTGGGCGGCGGGAGGGCCGGGAGAGCCCGCGGGTGAGCTGGCCGAGCTGCTGCGGGTGCGGACGGCGGTGCTGCTGGAGGGGCCGAGCGATCTCGCGGCCGTGGAGGCGCTGGCCGCGCGCCAGGGCCGGGACCTGGCCGCCGAGGGAGTGTGCGTCGTTCCGATGGGCGGGGCGATGAACGTCGGCCGCTTCGCCGCCCTGCTCGGGCCGCCGGGGCTGGGTCTGCGCCTGACCGGGCTGTGCGACGAGAACGAACAGGGCTTCTACGAGCGCGCGCTCGAACGGGCCGACGGGCCGCGCGACGGGATCTTCGTGTGCGCGGCGGACCTGGAGGACGAGCTCATCCGCGCGCTGGGCGTGCCACGGATCGAGGAGGTCATCCGCGCCGAGGGCGACCTCGCGGCCTGGCAGACCTTCGTGCGCCAGCCCGCCCAGCAGGACCGGCCGCAGCACCGACGGTTGCGACGCTTCCTCGGCACGAAGTCGGGGCGCAAGATCCGCTACGGCCGTCTCCTGGCCGAGGCCCTCGGCCCGGAGCAGGTCCCCGCGCCCTTGCGCAGCCTGCTGCTGCACCTGTGACGGCGCGGCGCCGGACCGCCACTTCGAGCGGTCCGGCCCCGCGGTCGGTGTCGGCCCATCGGCCGAGCGAGTCGGTCCGGTCGGCGCCGGCCCGGTCGACGCCGGCCCGTCAGCCGAGGAAGTCGACCCGGTCGATCAGGCCGTCGCGCACCCGGTAGGCGACCAGTACCCGCAGAGGCTCGTCCCTGATGCCGTGGGCGATCTCGTGGTCCACCACCCAGTCCCCCTCGGTGAGCCGGCCGACGATCTCGGCCCGGCAGCGGCCCTTGGCGAACATGCCGGCATACGCCTCCCGCACGGCCTCGCGCCCGAGCAGGCGGTCGCCGCCGAGGCGGTTGACGAGGACGTCGGGGGCGTATGTGGCCGCGAAGGCGTCGAGGTCGTGGCTGTTGTAGGCGGCGAGCTGGTCTTCGACGACGGTCTCTGGGGTGGTCACCGGATGATCATGCAGAAGGTTTCCTCTCTCGTCCAGAGTGGGCCGGAACGCTCAGGCCGTCAGGATCCGGGCCAGCCGGGCCGCCTCCGTCCGGACGCGGCCGGGGGCTCCGGGTGCGGCCAGGGTGTCGAGGGCGGGCAACGGGGTGCGGATGCCGTCGGCCGCCGCGCACTCGGCGGCGAGGGTGAGGGCGCCCGCCAGGCCGCGCCGGCCGGGCTCGTCGGCGAGCGCGGTGATCAGGGCCGCGAGCACCTCCCACACCGCCGGGCCCGCGCCGCCGCGCGCGGCATCGGCGAGGACGGGCAGGAAGCGGTTCGGCTTGGCCGCGGTCAGGCGCCAGAGCGCGGCCAGCCACTCGCCGAGCGCGTCCGACCGCAGCCGGCCGCGTGCCGTCAGGGTCAGCAGGGCGTCCAGCGCGGCGGTGCGCTGGTCCGCCCGGCCGGCGGTCAGCCCGTAGGCGAGCAGCAGGTGGCTCACCGGGCCGAACTCGCCGGGGGCCTCGGCGAGCCGGGGCAGCAGGGGGTTGGTGCCCCGGGGGCCGGACGTCGTGTCGGCCTGGGACACCGTTCGGGGCAGGCCGTGGGCGGCGACGGCCTCCGGGTGCCAAGGCGCCAGCCAGGGCAGCTGGGCGAGTTCGGCGGTCGACGTCAGCTCCATGCCCGCGAAGCGGCCGGCCTCGATGGGGTCGGGCAGGGTGTGGAGCAGTCCGGTGATACCGGCGGGCACGGACGCGGTGGCGGACGCGGTGGCCAGCGGGGCGATGCGCGGGAGTGTGGGCGGGGCCCAGCCGTAGCCGGCGACCCGCTCGGGCATGTCCGGGGTCTGGGTGTGGAACCGGTCGGGTGCGGGTGGTGGTATGTCGGCGGGCAGGTCGCAGCCGAGTGCGGCGGCGTCGGCACGGACGGCCTCCAGCGCGTGCGGGGGTGTCCGCAGCAGGGCCTGGGCCAGGTCCTGGGGCCAGGGGCGGGCACCGGCCGCGCGGTACGCCGCGAGCCGCTCGGTGAGCACGGCGGGGTCGATGGTGCCGTCGCCGGCGGTGGGGGTGGCGAGCAGCAGCGGCACCGGGGCGGCGGCGACGCCGGACGCGGCCTCGTGGACGCGCACGGCCGGGATCATGGCGGGGGTGCGGATCTCGACGCGCAGGCCGAGCAGTTCGGCCGCGTGGGCGGCGGACTCCTGCGGCCGGCCGGTCAGGGCGTCGAGCAGGCAGCCGAGTGCTCCGTCGATGCTGCGGGCCTCCCCGAAGTACACCTGGTGCTCGACGCGGCGTGCGGCGATCGGAGCGAGGGCGGCCCGCAGGGCGGCCGGGTCGCGGTGGTGTTCGGCAACGAGGGCGGCGAGCACCGTCTCGAACTCGCCGGGGTCGGGCAGCCGGTCGGCCATCAGGGCCCCGAAGCGCTCCGCGAGGTCGAGCGGCCCGGCGGGCGGCGCCGGCAGCGCGACGGGCCCCGCCGGTGCGACGGCCACGGGGGCGAAACCGAGGGCAGCGACGGGGGCAGCACCGGGGGCGGCGACGGTGTCCGGCAGCGCGAGCAGCCGACGGGCATCGGCCTGGAGGGCCGGGCCCAGGGCGGTCGCGGCGGCGCGTATCGCCTCGGCGGTGGTGGGGGCGGCGTGCGGCAGGTGGCGGGCGACGAGGCCCAGGGCGCGTTCCTGGACGTCGGCGGCCGGGTGGGCGAAGGCCTCGGCGACGGCGGGCAGCAGGACGTCGGCCGCGGCGGGGGCCCGGCGCAGCGCGGCGTCGGCCCAGGTCAGCTGGGTGGTGGCGAGCGCCTTCTCCGGGCGGGCCAGGACCACCGCCGTGAGTTCGGCGAACAGCTCGACGGGCAGCCGCTCGTCCACGGAGCGCAATGCCGCCTGGGCGGCCTTGGCGGCGCCCGGCGCGCCGTCGGCGGCCAGCCGGACGTGGTCGCCGGCCCGCACGAGGACCTCCTCGGCGTCCGGGGCCAGCGCCGCGTACAGCCGGAGGAATCCGCGCAGGTTGCCGGGCCGGTCGCCGCGCAGCAGACGGCCCAGGCACAGGTCGATCAGTTCGGCGCGGTCGAGCACGCCCTCGGCCGCCAGGGCGGTGAGCGCGGTGGACCACAGGTCCTGCGGCTCGCGGTGGGCGGCGTGCGGGTCGGCGAGCTCGGTTCCGATGTCCGGGACCTCGAAGAGCCGGCGGACGAACTCGGCGAGCCGGGGCTGGGCCCGTAGCCAGGAGAGCAGGGTGTCGTGGTGCGGCACCGGCTCGCGCAGGCCCCGGTCGGCGAACCACTCGCCGATCTCGCGGTGGTAGGGGTAGCGCGCCATGCCGCCCTGGCGCACCCAGCCGGTCACGTAGCCGTCGGTGGCGGGCGGTTCGGCGCCGGACCAGACGGCGAGGCCGTGGGCGAGGAACCAGCGGGTGTGGTCGCCCCTGGCGGGCAGCCACTCGGCGAGCCGGACCGCGAGTTCGCCCTGGAACGCGGTGTCCCGGTGCGGCCCGATCAGGGCCAGCAGCAGGGTGTGGGCGTCGGCGTTGGTGGAGCCGCCGCCGGGCAGCGGCCAGGTGAGGAAGAGCAGGCGGCGGGCGGTCAGCCAGTCCTGGGCCTCGGCCGGGGTGGCGGCGCTGAACACACCGGCGAACTGCAGGGCCGCGAGCTGGTCGTACGCGGCGGAGTAGCGGTTCATGTCGCCGGAGGACAGCTCGCGCACCAGCTCGGTGCGGAGCCTGCGCAGCGGGGCGCGCAGGTGGCGCAGTTCGCCGGCGGGCACGGGCGAGAGCCGGTCGATCACGCCCTGGGGGATCCGGGCGGCGATGAGCGCCCTGACCTCGTCCCAGCTGATCGTCTCGTTCGTGCGCTCGGTCACGGCACTCCTCCGTCCGGTTCGGCTGACGATCGGGAACCTAGCGCGGCCCACTGACATTGATGCTGGTACTCAGGTTCCGGTGGCCGTGGCTCAACCACTGACAACGGGCACGACAGGCACCGACGCGACCCCCGACGCCGCACGCCTACGGAGTCGGGCCGTCGGCGGCATGCCCCGCCGGTACCCGGAGCGCGGGGCGAGCCGGTGTCCGGAGGCCGCCGAGACCATGGCCGCCGCCCCTGATCGGGCCCGCCGTGACGCTCGCCCGGGCCGCGCGCGACGCTGCCGCCGCGAGCACCGCGCGGTCCGGCAGGAGGCCTTCCCCGTCGGCCTCCGGTGCCCCGGCCGGCCCCATCCGCAGCCCCTCCGGCGACGCGGCGAACTCGTCCTCGGCGCCCGGGCCGCCGGCCCGGGCGTCCCACGAGGTGGTGTGTCATGCTGCCCGCCGCCTTGACGATCACACGGTCCGGACGATCACACGGTCCGCTCGACGGTCACGAGGTCCGCGCCTCGGCGCTGTCGCTGATCCGGCGCAGGGCGCTGACCGCGTCGGCGCGGAAGGGCGCGTCGTCGAGCGCCCGCCGGGCGTGCTCGTGGCGGGTTCGGATCATCTGCTCGACCGTGTCGCGGGCGCCGGTGGCGGTGAGCACCTCCCGGACGCGCGCGGCGTCGTCCTCGGTCAGGCCGGGATCGCCGACCAGGGTGTCCAGGGTTTCGCGCTGGCCCGGCCCCGCGCGCCGGAAGGCGAGGGCGAGCAGCACCGTGTGCTTGCCCTCGCGCAGGTCGTCCAGGCGGGACTTGCCGGTCCGGGCGGGGTCGCCGAAGACTCCCAGGAGGTCGTCGCGCAGCTGGAAGGCCTCTCCCAGGGGCATGGCGAAGTCGGTGCAGGCGTCGAGCACCGCGCTGTCGGCGCCGGCGAGGACGGCTCCGGTGTGCAGCGGGCGTTCGACGGTGTACTTGGCGGTCTTGTAGCGGATCACTTCCAGCGGCGTCGCGAGGTCGCCCGTCGGCTTCCCGGCGGACACCACGTCGAGGTACTGCCCGTACATCACCTCGTCGCGCATGACGTCGACGACCGGCAGGACCGCCAGCAGCCGCCGCGCCGGCAGGTGGGCCGTGTGCAGCAGTTCGTCGGACCAGCACAGGGCCAGGTCCCCGACCAGGATGGCCGTGCTCAGTCCCAGGTGCTCGGCCTCGCCCCGGTCCAGCCCGGCGCCGAGGCGATCGGCCAGCTCCCGGTGCACCGTCGGCTGCCCCCGGCGGGTGTCGGAGCGGTCCATGACGTCGTCGTGGACGAGGGCGAAGGCGTGGAACATCTCCAGCGCGGCCGCGGCCTGGTAGACGCCCGGGTGGATCCGCTCCGACGTCGCCGCGTGCCAGCCGACCACGCACAGCAGGGGCCGCAGCCGCTTGCCGCCCGCGAACAGGAAGCGGTGCAGGGCCTCGGGGGCGTCAAAGGCCTCGGACGGCTGCGGGTGATCGGCCGCGGCGCTCAGCTTGCGCCGGAGGAAGTCCTCGAGGCAGGCGTCGACGGTACGGCGGATACCGGTCAGGTCCACTACGTCCACCGCGGATGTCGCATTCCCGGTGCCGCGTGTCTCATGGTCCCGCCGCCTCCTCGGCTGCCGTCCGATCGCGCCCGGCAAGGAGCCCCTGAACGCCATGATGGCCGGTGTCGGGAATGAACGCATCCCGAAGAACGCGACCCCCGGCCCCGGCTGACCGCCCCACCGCGTGCGTGAACACGTCCCCGAACGCGCGTGCGTGCGACGCCGAGGAAACGGCGAGGAAACGGCGAGGTCCCAACACCCCGATCGACCGCACTCCTCCGGCATCGATTCGGACATGCCCTCCGTCATCGGTGCGGCCACCGGCTGCTCGGTGACGCCGTGGGTAGCTCACGGGTGGCGGCCAGGCCGGGCGGCGGGACCACCGATGGCCTTGGGGCGGGCAAGCGAGAACCGGGACAGGGCTTCCGGGACGTGCCTCCCGGGAACCATCGCACGCCGAGAGATGAAGCGAAGCGACGAACCATCGGCATCACCGCCGGTCAAAGAGGCAGGAGCCCCTTTCAGGGCCTCAGGCAGCACGATCGCGGTTCCCGCCTCCGGGCGACGGGCAGAGGGGCCTTCTGGCGGCCTTGCCGGGCCTCCCGAAGGGCGGAACAGGTGCACCCACAGCATGGCTCCTCCTGACCGTCGCAACCACCCTGGTCAGATACCGCCCTTCCTCCACGCCCCGTACGACCACCGGCCGTCGGCGTCCAGGACGCCGACGCGGTGCCGGTGGCCGGCGCCGACCATCGAGGTGAAGGCAGAACCCGAGGGGACGGTCGGGGCGTCGTACGAGGCGCCGCCGTCGAGCTGCACCCGGATCGTCCAGCCGTTCGACTCCTCGCCCTGCGCCCAGACCGCGTCGCACTGCTTCGAGTAGCGGAGCCACACCTGGGGGTGCAGACCGCTTCCCGGATGGGTCACGGTCCCCGGAATGGTCTGCGCGTCCGACCCGCACCCCGTCGCTTTCGGGCTCCTGCCCTCGCAGGCATTGCCGTGACAGCCCGCAGCGGCCGTCGCTACGGCGGGCGCGACGAGCGACGGAACCACCGCCGTGGCGGTGACGAGAGCAAGAGCCGTGACCCTGTTCCACGCGCGCACTGTCCGTACCCCTCTCCGTCAGCGACCCCGGCGGGAAACGCTCGTAACACATGGATACAGCCTTCGCTGGGATCCATGAGCCGAAGGACCAGAGTTCACCGGAAAGAGGGCATCGGATGCCGTTCCTGACCGGTGGGGGACCGGCCAGGCCACAGCCCCTGCTGGACGAGCGACGGTGAGCAGTCAGCCAGGCCTGCCGGCAGGGTCCCTGACGAACAGCGGTGGAACAGCTACCGAAGACACCTCGGCCGGCGCCACACCGGCCAGGGCCTCAGAAGGCGCCACCGGTACGAACCGCCCCTGGTGTCGATGTCCTGTCCTCATGTCGGTTCCTGGGTCGCTTGGGTCGCTGAGTCGCTGCCGGAGCTCCGGTCACTGTCCCTACGATCGGCCTGGCCAGCAGGGCATCAGCCGAATCCTGGTCAGGAGCTCGGTCCGGGACAGCGCCTGCTGCAAGGCAACGGTGGCAGCGACTCAGCGACCCAAGCGACCGACGATCCAGGGTTGCGGCGGTTTCCTGGAGCGGGACGCTCGCCCCGCAGCTTCGGTCGCTGAAGCTACCGAGCGACTCAGCGACCGACCGTTCTGACCGTCCAGGCGCTCCTGGCACGCCCGACACGCCGGGGAAAATGCCCCCAGAGACTCAGTCGCTTTCAGTCGCTGAGCTTCAGTCGCTCTGCAAAACCCCAGGTCAGAGCATCTATACCTACCCGATCAGCGACCCAAGCGACTCAAGGTCGGGTATATGAAGACATTCCCGTGTGCGTGTGTGCGTCATAGACCCGGGCTTCAGTCGCTTCAGTCGCTGTTTGCTGTTAAAAACGGCTTTGACCTGCGAAAATGCCGAAGTGACCGAAGCAGCGACTGAACGGACTCGGTCGCTTCCCCAGGACTCGGTCGCTCAGTTTGCCCGGAAGGTCCGGGCGGTAGCGGTTCGCACGTGCTCGCTCGGCTAGTCTGTGTGAGCTATCTTCTGAACTTCGGTCGCTTCAGTCGCTGATCTGGTGCCTACCAGTGCTCTGACCTGGCTTTTTGCCCTCAGCGACTGAATGAGCGACTCAAGTCCGGGCAGCTACTGAACAGCAGTTACTGAACAAAGGGGAAGGGACCAGCGTGACGGCGCCGAAGGCCGTGGGGAGCGACCGAACGGACCGCCAGCCGGATGCGCTGGCCGTCGCGGGCTGGTGTGCTGCCCAGGGCTGGCCCGTCCACCCGCTCGCCCCAGGGCGCAAGACCCCACCCGCGAACTGCCAGGCCTGCCAGGCCTCACCGCACTCCCCCAGCGACTGTCCCTGTCCGGCCGCCGGTCGCTGGTGCCACGGTTTCCACGCAGCGACTCTGGACCAAGGCGTCCTCGCCACCTGGTGGCACGTCAACCCGGACTTTGGCGTCGGCGTCGCCTGCGGCCCGGCTGGACTGGTCGTCATCGACGTCGACAGTCACACCACTGTCGTTCCCGCACGGGACCGCATCCTGCCCGGCATCCCGATCCACGAGGACGTCAACTTGGACGGGCTGGAGAACGGCTACCACACCATCGCCCTGCTGGCCGCCCTGCGCCGGGCCGCTGACCCCACGACGGACGAGAGCACCCTGCGCGTCCGCACACCCTCCGGGGGCCTGCACATCTGGTACCAGGACCACACCGACCGCCGCTTCACCTGCTCCACCGGGTCCTCCGCGGGCCGTGCGCTGGCCTGGCAGGTCGACGTCCGGGCCCACGGCGGCTACATCGTCGCGCCCGGTACCGTCACCGCCGCCGGCACCTACACCGCGCTCCCCGGTGCCAGGATGCCGGCCCCGCTGCCCGAGTGGCTCAGTGAGGAACTCGTTCGGACCGGCCACCTCAAGGACCGCCCCGGGCTGCACAGCCTCCCGCAGCCGGCCGTCCCCGACCGGGCCCGCCGCGCCGTCGTCGCCGCGGGCGGCGGGCGGAAGGGCGCGGAGCGGGTGCTCGACACCGTGCTCCAGGACGTCACCGCCTGCGCCACCACACCCGAGGGAGCCGGCTTCACCGGCAAGCTCAACCGTGCCGCGTACACCGTGGGAGGCCTGGTCTCCGCCGGTCACCTCACCCACGCCGCCGCCGAGCAGCTGCTCCTCGACGCCGCCCGCACCGCCCGTCCGGCCCAGGACAGGCACAACACCGCCGTCATCCGTTCCGGCCTGGCGGCCGGGAGTCGGCAGCCCCTGCACATCGGGAGGGCCCGCGGATGACCGATCGTACCCGCCGCAAGAGGACGGTCTTCGACCCCGTGGCCGCAGCCCAGCAGATCCTGGACTACCCGCCCGTCCCCGGTCCAGCCCAGGCCCCCTGGCACGGCACAGCCGTCCAGGAGAGCCTCCTCGACAATCCGCCCGCCGCCACCCCGGCAGCGCCCCCCGCGGTTCCGCAGACAGTTGCCGGGCCCGCCGTCCAGGCCCCCACCGGCCCGCAGGCGACCCCGCACGGCCTGCTGCCCGACTCGCTCTCCGACCGTGGCAACGCCAAGCTCTTCGTCCACCTCTACGGCGGCGACTACCGGCACGTCCCCGGTCTCGGCTGGTACCGCTGGTCCGCGCACCGCTGGCAGCTCGACGAGGACGACACCGTCCTGTGGGCGGCCGGCGAGATGGCCGAGAGCATCGCCACCCACGACCCGCGCGGCGTCTACACCAACACCGACCTGCGTCGGCACCGCCGCCGCGCCCTGTCGACCTCCGGCATGAACGCCATGCTCGCCCAGGCCAAGTCCGCCCCCGGCATGGTCCTCAACGCCGCCCTGCTCGACGCCGACGCCTACGCCCTGTGCACCCCCGGCGGGGTGGTCGACCTGCGCACCGGCGCCATCGTCCCGCCCGACCCGAAGGTCCACCACCACTCGCGCTCCACCAGCCTGGCCCCCGCCCGGATGCGCACCCCGCGCTGGGACCGCTTCCTCACCGACACCTTCGGCGACGACAAGGAAGGCCGCCAGACCCGGGACTTCCTCCACCTGCTGCTCGGCTACTCGATCAGCGGCGACGTCGGCGCCCAGGTCATGCCCTTCCTCTACGGCCAGGGCAAGAACGGCAAGTCCGTCCTGCTCGACGTGATGATCCAGCTCCTCGGCGACTACGCCGACGCCGCCCCACCGGGCTTCCTGATGGCCAAGACCTTCGACGGCCACCCCACCGACCTCGCCGAACTCCACGGCCGGCGCATCATCGTCTGCTCCGAGCTCAAGCCCGGTGACCGCTTCGACGAGGCCCGGGTCAAACTGCTCACCGGTGGCGACAAGATCAAGGCCCGCCGGATGCGTCAAGACTTCTTCTCCTTCGAGCCCACCCACAAGCTCTGGCTGCTCGGCAACCACCGCCCCGAGGTCGGCACCGGCGGCTTCGCCTTCTGGCGGCGCATGCGCCTGATCCCGTTCGAGCGGGTCGTTCCCGAGGAACGGAAGATCGACAACCTGGCCCACGTCCTGGTCGCCGAAGAGGGCCCCGGCATCCTCGCCTGGCTCATCGACGGCGCCCGCCGCTACTTCGCCGGCGAGAAGGACCTGGCCGGCCCCCAGGCCGTCCAGACCGCCACCACCGCCTACGCCGAAACCGAGGACCACGTCGGCCGCTTCCTCAAGGAGGCATGCGTCACAGGCGAGGGAATGCGGGCCGAACAGTCCCAGCTCTTCGGCGCCTACACCCGTTGGTGCGGCTTCGAGGGGGCCAATCCCGTATCCGGGCGTGCATTCGCGGCACGAGTCCGCGAGACACTGGGTATGACCTCTCCCAAGGAGATGGTCCTGTCCAACAGCCGTAAGTTCTACCCGGGCATCGGCCTGATCACCGACGACACAGAGGAGCACACCGCGTGAGCGCGCTGATCGACCCGGCCGAGCTCGCCCACGAAACCGACCTCGTCTGGCTGGAGGACACCTCCGACCTCGACTACGTCCGTCAGTCGCTGGACCGCCTCACGACCCGCCGCGGCCGCCCGGCCTACCACCGCGACGGCCGGATGGTCGGCTACGCGATCCTCGGCCCCGACGCCAAGTCGTCACGGGCCTCCGGCACCTTCCGGCGCCGCGTCTTCTGGCTGCTGCCCCACGACCGCGACCAGGACCCGCAGGGCCTCTACTCCACCGGCGCCCCCTCCGAGGCGGTCGACCCGCGCACCGTCGCCCCGGGGGTCAAGGGCTACAAGACCGAACGCTCCGAGGGCGGACCGGCCTCGCCGGCGATGCTGGAACTGGGGATAACGCTCCCGAAGGCCTGACGGCCCCGGGCACGGGGCACAGGTGATGGCGTGGGGGCGGTCCGATTCTCGGGCCGCCCCCACGTTGTCGCCCGCGCCGCCGTGCTGCCGGATCCGGTCCTTCCCCCAGTGACTCCCGGTACGGCGGACTCGGGGCCGGGCGCTCCTTCCCCGGTTCCCCGCGTCCTGGCCGGACTCCCGCGGACCCACGGCATCGGTCCCGGTGGACCCCCAGCCGACACAGTCGCTCCGCCGCCGGGACGGCCGTCAGGTCACCAGGCGCTGTGCCCAGTCCGACAGGAGCGCGAAGTCGTCCGCCATCAGCCCGGTCTTGGGATCGATGTGGTGGAGGAGCGCCGGGCCGGAGTGGTGGGCCTGGACCCAAGCGCGGTCCGCGTCCGTGATCAGATCGTCGACCCAGGCGAACGGGCGGCCCTGGGCCCAGGCCACGACGTCCGGCGTCTTCCAGAACACGCCGCCGTCGGGCTGAGGCTGCGGATCGGACCAGGTGATGAACGGCAGCGTGGGCAGCCTCAGGAGTGGAGCGAGGAAGATATTGGCCTCCTCCTCCCAGGTCGTCGCCCACACCAGGTCGAACGGCAGCGCGGCGAGCGCCGGCCCGTGAGCCGGGTTGAGCCAGACCCGCAGGGGCTTCGGCGACTTGTTCGGCAGCCCCCACTCTCGGAGCCGCCGACGCTCGGCCGCCTCCCACCGCGGTGTCATCAGCCGGTGCGTACCGTAGCCCTCGGGCCGCCGGTGCGGCTTCGCCGCGCACGGATTCAGCGGCCCGTCGACGTCCACCAACAGCACCGGTCGCATCAGGCCACCACCTCAAGATCGTCCCCGTACGGTACCGGGCGACGGAGGCCAGGCCCAGCGAATTACCGTCGGGGTGGTGGCTGCCGGGCCGTCGCGGTTGCCGGGCACACTCCCCCGGCCTGCTCTCCGAGGCCTCTCCTCCACCGACTGCCGGAGGCGTTTCCGAAGGGTCGGCCGGACGATTTTCCACGGAAAATTCCACGGCCCGGGACGGACGGGCACCGTTGGTACCCGGGCCTGTCGCCCAGACATGGAGCTTCAGCTTCGCCAGGAGGTGATCCTTCAACTCCTGCCGGGTTCCATCTGGGCGTCATAGGTGGCGCGGGCGGCGTCGATGTCGACCCGGTGACGCTCGGCCCAGCCGACGAGCCCGGCAAGGGAGGCGTGGAGTTCGCGGGCCATGGGCGTGAGGCTGTACTCCACCTTGGGCGGCACCGTCGGGTAGACGGTCCGGACGAGCAAGCCGTCGCGCTCCAGCTTGCGCAGGTTCAGGGTGAGCATGCGCCGGCTGATGCCCGCGACGGTCCGTTCCAACTCGGTGAACCGGATCGGTCCGTGGGCGGCCGCGACGAGGATGCCGATGCTCCACTTGCCCGCCACATGGTCGAGGACCTCGGTGATCGGGCACGCCTCGTTGCTGACCTGGTCGGACACATCGGTGTGACTCTGGGACATGAAAGTGCCTCCTTCCGCCGCGCGTCATGGTTACAGACGATGGCTCCTGTAACAAGTCGTGCACCATTGGAAGGGGCCTCCCGTGCGGAGAACCAACTCATCAGCGACGGCATCACCATGGACGGCACTGGCGGTGCTCTGCGCCGGGCAGTTGATGGTCATCCTCGACGGGACCGTCGTGAGCGTGGCACTGCCGTCCATCCAGCACAGCCTCGGGTTCTCGCCCGCCGGCCTGGCCTGGGTGGTCAATGCCTACCTCGTCCCCTTCGGCGGCCTGCTGCTGCTCGCCGGACGACTCGGTGACCTCGTCGGGCGCAAGCGCGTCTTCATCACCGGCCTGGCCATCTTCACCGCGGCCTCACTGCTGTGCGGCGTCTCCCAGGACCCGGCGACGCTGCTCGCCTCCCGCTTCGTCCAGGGCGTCGGCGGCGCGGTGACCTCCGCCGTCACCCTCGGCATGGTCGTCACTCTGTTCCCGCAGCCGGGGGAACGGGCCAAGGCCATCGGCGTCTACAGCTTCGTTCAGTCTGCCGGAGGCTCGCTGGGCCTCCTCCTCGGCGGCGCTCTGACCCAGACCGTCGGCTGGCACTGGATCTTCTTCGTCAACATCCCGATCGGCGCGGTCGCCGTGCTGGCGGCCCGTCGCGTGCTCGCTCCCGAACAGGGCATCGGCCTCGGCAAGGGCACCGACGTGGTGGGCGCACTCCTGGTCACCACCGCGCTGATGCTCGGCGTCTACACCGTCGTCAAGACCACCGACTACGGCTGGGCCTCGGCACACACCCTGGGCTTGGGCGCGGTCACCCTGGCTCTGCTCCTCGCATTCGTCGCCCGCCAGGCGAAGGCGACCCACCCACTGCTGCCCCTGCGGGTGTTCCGCTCACGCAACGTCTCGGGGGCGCTGGGCATCCAGGCCCTCATGGTGGCCGGCATATTCAGCTTCCAGTTCCTGTGCGTCCTCTACCTGGAGAAGGTCCTCGGCTTCGACGAGATCCACACCGGCCTCGGCGTCTTCCCGGTTTCGGTCGCCATCGGCGTGTTGTCCCTCGGCCTCTCCCCCAAGGCCATCGCGCGCTTCGGCCCCCGCGCCGTACTCCTCCCCGGCCTCGCGCTGATCGCGGCCGGACTCGCCACACTCGGCCGGGTCCCGGCCGGCGGACACTACACCGTGGACGTCCTGCCCGCACTGCTGCCGCTCGGCATCGGCTTCGGCCTCGCGATGCCGGCCCTGGCCACGCTCGCCATGTCGGCGGCCACACCCGAGGACTCGGGCATCGCCTCGGGCATGTTCAACACCATGCAGCAGATCGGTGCCGCCTTCGGCCTCGCGGTCCTCAGTACACTCGCCACCGCGCACACGGATGCGCTGCTGGCCGACGGGGTGGACACTCCCTCGGCACTCACCGGCGGCTACCAGTTGGCCTTCCGCATCGGGGCATGCCTCGTCGCCGTCTCGCTTCTCCTCGCCGTGGCCCTGCTGCGCTCCCCTGCCGCAGCGCGACGTCCGGTGGCCGAGGAATCCCAGGTCGTGGAGGAACCCCCGGTCGTCGAGAACGCCGCCCACTGACCAGGCAGCGACGCCGCCCGGTGTCCTGCCGCTGACGCTGACCGGCCGGATGTGCTGAGCCTTCGCGACGGGCTTCCGATTTTCCGCGGAAAACTCCGCGGGGCGGAGCGTCCGCCACCCGTCGGCCTGGCGGTCCGAACCATCCGACGCTTGCCATCGGCGGGGTAGAGTCCGGGGGGGTGGGGGTTTTGGGGGGGAAAAAGAAGCCCCCCGCCAGGGGGGGGGGGGGGCCCCCGCCGCCCCCCCCCCCCCCACGCCGCCCCCCCCCAAAAACCAACCGGCCCCCCCCCC
>NZ_JBHUAF010000163.1:0-17790 GCF_042789895.1 Kitasatospora sp. NPDC056783 | reverse complement strand
GACGCGCACCCACCTGCTGCCCGGCGTCGTCCGGGTGGACCGGAGCCCCGCCGACCGGCGGCACGCCACCGTCGCCGAGAACGGGCAGCCCCGCCGGCGCACCGCCTTCCGCCCCGACATCGAGGGGCTGCGCGGCCTCGCCGTGCTCTCCGTCCTCGCCTTCCACTCCGCCGTCCCGGGCCTCACCGGCGGCTACGTCGGCGTCGACGTCTTCTTCGTCATCTCCGGCTTCCTGATCACCGGCCTGCTCATCGGCCGCCCGCTCGGCCTGGGGGACTTCGCCGCCCGCCGGGCCCGGCGCATCCTGCCCGCCGCCGCCACCGTGCTGGTCGCCACCGCCGCCGCCGGCGGCGCGCTGCTCGACCCGCTGCGCGGCACCGACCTCGCCCGCGACCTGATCGCCGCCGCCGGGCAGTTCGCCAACTGGCGCTTCGTCGGCGAGCAGACCGACTACCTGGCCGCCGAACGCGACCCCAGCCCCCTCCAGCACTTCTGGTCACTGGCCGTGGAGAACCAGTTCTACCTGCTCTGGGGCGTCCTGCTGCTCGGTCTCGCCCGCTGCCTGCACGGACGCCGCCGCACCCTGGCGATCACCCTCGCCACGGTGGCCGTCGGCGGCCTCTCGCTGGCGCTCTGCCTGCGCTGGACGGCCACCTCGGCGCCGCTCGCCTACTTCTCCACCGGCAGCCGGCTCTGGGAGTTCGCGGCCGGTGCCTGCGCGGCCCTCGCGGGCCCGGCCCTGGCCGCCCGCGCCGAGCGGCGCCCGGTGCGCGGGACGCTGCGGGTGCTCGGCTGGGTCGGCCTCGCGGCGGTGCTGGCGCCGGTGGTCCTCTACGACCGCACCACGCCGTTCCCCGGCACCGCCGCGCTGCCGCCCGTCCTCGGTGCCGCCGTCGTCCTGCTCGCCGGGCACGGCCCGCTCGGCGCCGCCGAGGCCGGACGGGGCCCCCTGGACGCCGGACGCCTGCTCGCCGTCCGCCCGCTGCGCGCCGCCGGCCGGCTCTCGTACGCCTGGTACCTGTGGCACTGGCCGGTGCTGACCATCGCCCAGGCCCGATACGGCACGCTGCCCTGGACCACCCTGCTCGCGCTCACCGCCGCCGCCGCGCTGCCCGCCTGGCTCACCCTGCGGCTGGTCGAACAGCCGCTGCGGTACGGCAGCAGCCCCGCGCCCCGGCGCGGGCTCGCGGTCGGCGCCAGCGCCCTGGTCATCCCGCTGATCGCCGCGCTCACCCTCGGCGGCGGCACCGTGCGCGCCCTCGGCGACCCCTCCGCCGCGCCGGTGGCGGCCCCCGCCGGTGCCGTCGACGGCCCGGGCCTGCTCGCCCCCGGCAGCCGGGTGCTCACCCTGACGCCCCCGCTCGCCCGGGCCCGGCAGGACTTCCCGCCCGGCCAGGGCTGCGAGATCCCGCTCAACGCCGACCGCAGCCCGCGCTGCCTGTTCGGCGCCGAGGACAGCCCCGACCGGATCGTGCTGCTCGGCGACTCGCACGCCGGCCAGTGGATCTCCGCCGCCCTCGCCCTCGCCGAGCAGCGCCACTGGGGCCTGGAGGTCCTGGTCAAACCCGGCTGCCCGCTGGCCACCCTCACCGTGCGCAACGACGTGCTCGGCCGCACCTTCGAGGAGTGCGACCGCTGGCGCGAGAACACCCTCACCCGGCTGGCCTCCGGCCCCAAGCCGCGCCTCGTGCTGATGGCCGGCCTGAACCGCTACGGCGGCCCGCAGGAGCGCGCCGAGGGCTGGACCCGCACCCTCGACCGCCTCACCGTCCTCGGCGCCCCGCTCGCCTACCTCGGCGACACCCCGATGCCCGGCAAGGACATCCCGACCTGCCTGGCCGCCTCCGACGGGCGCTCCGACGCCTGCTTCTTCCCGCGCGACACCGCCTTCGAGCCGGACCCGCTGCTGGACGGCGGGCTCGCGGCCCGGTACGGCGTACGGACCCTGGACCTCGGCCCGCTGCTCTGCCCCGGCACCGGGCCCTCCTGTCCGGCGGTGCTGGAGGGCGTGGTGCTGTACCGGGACACCGGGCACATCACCGACACCCTGGCGCGGGTGCTGGCGCCCCGGCTGGACAAGGGGCTGCTGGGGGCCGCGGCCGGTCCGGGTGCGTCCGTGCCTCCCGGCGCCACCGTGCCTCCCGGAGCCGCCGTGCCCCCGAGCGCGTCCGGGGCTGCGGGGCCCGACTCCGGGGCCGCGGGAGCGCCGCCCGCTCAGCCGTAGACGCTGTGGCAGAGCCGGGCCTGGTCCGACCCGGCCGGCCAGTGACCGGCCCGCTCGGCCTGGTCGCAGATGCTGGTCCGGCCGCTGCCCGACCCCGCCCCGGCACCCGCCGGGGCGGCCGCACCCGACGAGCCGTGGGCGGGCGCGGCGCTGTGCTGGCCGTGCGCCGGCTTGGGACGGGCGCTCGCCGAGGCGGGCTGGGCGTCGCCGGCCGGGGCGGCCCCGGGGCTCGCCGCCGCGCCCAGCCCGCCCGCGGTGCCGGGCCCGCCCGTCGTCGCCCCCGGGGTGGGCGGCGGCAGCGGGGAGGGCGCGGGCGTGAGCGCCGACGGGGAGGCCGACAGCTGGTGCGCCGCCGACTCCGAGGCGGAGGGCGAGGCGTCCGGCAGCGCCGTCAGCTGGGTCTCGTCACCCTCTCCCGGACCGCACATGGCCAGGACCGAGGCCAGCAGGGCGCCCGTTCCCACCATCGCGGCCGTCCAGGCCTTGCGTGACAGACGCCTCGGCGGCGGAGGAGGCGCGAGGGGCGGGGTGTGCACGGGGGCCGGCGGCGGCTGCCAAGCGTTCTGCGGCCACTGCCACTGCCCTCCGGTGGGCTGGTCAGTCATGCGCTCGTCCTTCCAGCGGCCCCCCTCGAACCTTTTTGTGCTCAACGACTGCGCCGACGCCGGGACATGACCCGGAAGAGGGGTTTGAACGGGCGTTGATTGCCACCGCGCCACATGCTGAGGGGCATGGAGACCAACAAGACATCCAACGCCCTCGTCGAAGTGGCCGAGTTCGGGACCGACAGCCGCTACCGGCTCGTCCACTTCGACGGCCACGGCTGGGAGCCGCTCGCACCCGAGGAGTTCGAGCCGCGCGTCCACCAGCTCTTCCCCGACCTGGACCCGCACGACCCGCAGCGGGTCCACTGGGCCGACCACCCGTGGGAATGGCCCGCCTGGCACCCCGGCGAGGCCTGAAACCACCCGGTGTGGCCTGAACCCGGTGCGTACAGGGGCGTGGCCCGGCGCGGGGGAGCCGGGTTCGTTACGCTGAGCGGGTGAGTGTGGATCACTTCTGCTGCCGGCTGCCCGGCCTGTCCGTCGATACCGGCTCGCCGGAGGAACTCGGCGAGCCGGTGCCCCGCGACCCCGGCGTCCGGGACGCGGTCGCCGCCAGGGAGGCGCGGTGAACGGCACCACCGGGCCGGCCGGCACCGCGGGCTACGGCGAGGCGGCCGACGAACTCGCCGTCCAGTACGAGAGCGTGAGCTTCGCCGAGGTCCACCGCGACCTGCACCACCTGTACCCGGTGGAACCCGGCGCCGTCCTCGACATCGGCGCCGGCACCGGCCGCGACGCCGCCGCCCTCGCGGCCCTCGGCCACCGGGTCGTGGCGGTCGAGCCGACTCCCGAACTCCGCGCCGTCGGTGAACGGTTGCACGCCGGCCGGGGCATCCGCTGGGTCGCCGACGCGCTGCCCGAGCTGCCGCTGCTCGTCTCCGAGGGCGAGCGCTACGACCTCGTGCTGCTCACCGCCGTCTGGATGCACCTGGCCCCCGAGGAACGCCCGCCCGCGATGGCCGCCCTCGCCCGGCTCCTCGCCCCCGGCGGACGCCTCGCCCTCACCATCCGCCACGGCCCCGTCCCGCCCGGCCGCCGGATGTTCGACCTCCCGCCCGAGCCCACCATCGACCTCGCCGCCGCCCACGGCCTGCGCCTGCGCCACCGCGCGGCCCGTCCCGACCTGCACGGCCGGGGCGGGGTGCACTGGACGGCGCTGCTCTTCGAGCGGGAGGCGTAGGTCATCCGACGCCCTGGCGGACGGTCCCGATCGGGAGCGGCCGCCAGGCGTCCTCCTCCTCGGTGAGGTCCGCCAACTCCTCGGGCGGCTCGGCGCCGTCCCGGACGGCGAGCAGGTAGGCCTCGGCCCGCGCGAGGCCGAGCCGCGGCGCCCGGCGGCGGAGCAGGGCCATGGCGGCGACGGCGCCTCCCTCCTCCGCCGGTTCGCGGACCTTCGCCGCGTGCCCCGCCGCCCGTGCCCCGCCGCCCGTGTCACGCGACCGGGCCAACGGGGGGTGCGGACCCGAGGGGGCCGACCTACGGTGAGGGCGGGACGCCGGACGGCCGTCCGCCGGCGACGGCGCTCCCTCCGTCGAAGGCGATGACCCGCTCGTCCGGCGGCCGCACCGTACGCGGTCGGCCCCGTGAGGCGTCGCCGAATCCGGTCATTCGGACACCATGACACTCGTCGCCGCGACGAGTGGGAGGCACCATGAGAAAGCTCCCGGTCGCACTGGCCCTGATCCCCGCCGCCGCGCTGATCGCGTCGTGCTCCGACAGCGGGGGAACGGCGTCCGGCGGCAGCACCGCCGGAGGGCAGGCCGGTGTCGTCACCGCCGAGCCCGCGCAGTCCCAGGCCCCGCAGACATCGCAGGCGCAGACGCAGGCGAAGGTGGTGGCGGACGGGCTGTCAGACCCGTTCGAGATCACCTACGGCCCCGACGGTCAGCTCTGGGTCAGTGAGAAGTCCGGGCTCAAGGTCACCCGGGTCGATCCCCAGAGCGGCGCCAAGAGCACCGCCCTCGACCTCACGGGCAAGGCCTACCACAGCCAGGACGGGCAGGACGGCGTGCTGGGCTTCGCCCTGCACCCGGACTTCGGCAAGGACAAGGGCAGCGACTACGTCTACCTCGCCTACACCTACAAGAACGGCAACGACTCGGCCACGAAGATCGTCCGGTACACCTCGAAGGACGGTCAACTCTCCGACGAGCAGCCGATCCTGACGGGACTGTCGGGGCACAACCAGCACCAGTCGGCCCGGCTCCGGTACGGTCCGGACGGCAAGCTGTACTACACGATCGGCGACCAGGGCCACAACTACATGGCCGACTACTGCCTGCCGAACCACGCGCAGGACCTGCCGACCGCCGCCCAGGTCGCCGCGTCGGACTGGTCGCTGTACCAGGGCAAGGTGCTCCGCATCAACCTGGACGGCTCCGTCCCCGAGGACAACCCCGAGCTGAACGGGGCCCGCAGTCACATCTACGCCTACGGGATGCGCAACCCGGACGGGATGGACTTCGGCGGCAAGGAGCTCTACACCGCCGAGAACGGCCCGCTCACCGACGACGAGTTCAACCACATCGAGAAGGGCGGCAACTACGGCTGGCCCAACGTCGCCGGGTGGAAGGACGACAAGGCGTACGTCTACTCCAACTGGTCGCAGGCCAAGGGTGGTTGCGAGAAGCTCACCTACAACCCCGACCCGGGCTCGCCGCCGGCCGAGGTGCCGACGACGAAGGAGTCGGACTTCACCAAGGACATGGTCTCCCCGCTCAGCACGTTCGGGACGACCGTCGACAGCGGACACAACTTCGGCACGACACCGGTCTGTCCCGACGCGGCGTCCGCCTACATGTGCTGGCCGACCATGGCCCCCGGCAGCCTCAAGGTGTTCGGCGACGACGTCCTCGTCACCTCGATGAAGAACGGCACCGTCTTCCGGCTCACCAAGGACGGCAAGCACTACGAGGAGCTCTACCGGACGATCAACCGCTACCGCGACGTCACCCTCAGCCCGGACGGCAAGACGCTGTACATCGCCACCGACAGCGAAGGCCAGCACATGGTCCGCGGTGAGGGCGGCACCCCGACCACCCACCTGGCCAATCCGGGTTCGATCCTGGCCGTCCCCTACGACCAGAACAAGAAGCAGTGAAGTCCCAGCACGGAGGTGAGACAGTCATGACCCGTCACGACGAACAGCCCCGGCGTACCCGGCAGCCCCGGGAGCGCACCACCACCCACCAGCCGAACACCCCGATGGGCGGAGCCGGTTGGCGCAAGCCCAGCTACCAGGTGGTGGAGGCGTCCCTGGAGGTCTCGGCCTACTACCTCGCCAAGCGGTAGCCGCCGGACCGGACCGTACCGGTAGGACCACCACTCGAAGAGGGAGGAAGCGCTGTGCGACTGCACGTACTCGGTACGGCAGCCGGCGGCGGCGTCCCGCAGTGGAACTGTGCGTGCCCCGGCTGTGCCGGGGCACGCGCGGTTCCCTCGCGCCGACGGCTGCACGCGTCCGTCGCCGTGGAGACCGAGCCCGGCCGGGTGTACCTCGTGAACGCGACCCCGGACGTCGCCGAACAGATCGAGCGCTGCCCCTGGCTGCGCCCCGACGGCCGGCGGACCCGGCTGTCCGGCGTCATCCTCACGGACGCCGAACTCGACCACACGCTCGGCCTGGCGCGGCTGCGCGAGGCCGGCGAGCTGGAGGTCATGGCGACCGACGCGGTGCGGGAGGCCGTGCACAAGGCGCTCGGACTCGGCGAGGTGCTCGCGCCCTACACCCGGCTGCGCTGGCGGGACTTCGCCGGCGTCGCGCTCGAACCGCTCTCGGGCAAGCGCCCCCGGTACGCCCGGGACGCCTGTGACGGGGACTGGGTGAGCGCCCTGCGGGTGGGCGGACTGCTGTACGCGCCGTCGACCGGCGTCTGGCCCGACGGGTTCGGCGAGGACGCCGACCTGGTCCTGGTCGACGGCACCTTCTGGGACGACGAGGAGCCCCGCACCGCCGGGTTCTCCACGAAGACCGCCACCGGGATGGGCCACCTGCCCGTGCTCGCCACCCGCGACCGGCTCGCCGCCCTGCCCGCCCGGTGCCTCTACACCCACCTGAACAACACCAACCCGCTCGTCGACCCGGACTCGCCCCTCCACGCGGAGCTGGCGGACCGGGGCATCGAGGTGGCCGCGGAAGGAGCGGTCCTCACATGGTGACGACCTTCGAGAGCGAGCTCAGGGCCGTGCCCGAGCGTCGCTACCACCATCGGCACCCCTTCAACCTGAGGATGCACCAGGGGTCGCTGAAGCCGCGGGAGCTGCGGACCTGGATCGTCAACCGCTTCCACTACCAGCGGCACATCCCGGTCAAGGACGCGCTGATCCTCGCCAAGCTGGAGGATCCCGCGCTGCGCCGGCTGTGGATCCGCCGCATCACCGACCACGACGGCAGCGACGGCGACGAGGGCGGCATCGAGCGGTGGCTGCGGCTCGGCGAGGCCGCCGGAATCGACCGCGCCGACCTGCTCTCGGGCCGCGAGGTGCTGCCCGGAGTACGGCTCGCCGTCGACGGCTACGTGAACCTCTGCCGCAACGGGACACCCCTCGAAGCCGTGGCCGCCTCGTTGACCGAACTGTTCGCGCCGGACCTGATGGCCACCCGGATCGCCGCCTTCGAACGCCACTACACCTGGATCGAGCCCGAGGGCCTCGCCTACTTCAAGGCCCGCGTCCACCAGGGCCGCCGGGACAGCGACGAGGCGCTGTCCCTGGTGCTCTCCTGGGCGCGCACCCGTGCCGAGCAGGAGTCCGCCATCGCGGCGCTCTCCTACAAGTGCGAGGTGCTGTGGACCCTCCTCGACGCCGTCGAACGGGCGCCGGCGTGATCTGGCGACCGGCGCTGAGCCGGTACGCGCGCCTGCGCCACTGCCCGGTGCGGGACAGCACCCTGCTGGTCGTCCCGGAACGCATCGTCGTCCTCAGCACCGAGGCCGCCGCGATCGTCGGACTGTGCGACGGCACCCGGACCGTACCGGAGATCGCCACCGAGTTCCCGGCCGAGGGGGCCGAGGACGTGGTGGTCTTCCTCGACGACCTGAAGGAGCGCGGATGGCTACGGTGAGCCCGCCCTGGGCGATGCTGGCCGAACTCACCCACGGCTGCCCGCTGCGCTGCCCGTACTGCTCGAATCCGCTGGAACTGACTGCCAGAGAAGACGAACTGACGACGGATCAGTGGATCGACGTGCTGACGCAGGCCGGTGAGCTCGGGGTCGCGCACGTCCACCTCTCGGGCGGCGAGCCGCTGCTGCGGCGGGACCTGGCCGAGATCGTCGCGGGTGCCGCCCGCGCCGGGATCTACGCCCAGCTCGTCACCAGCGGACTCGGGCTGACCCGCGCACGGCTGGCCGACCTGACGGCCGCCGGGCTGCCCAGCGTGCAGCTCTCCGTCCAGGGCGCCGACGCCGTCTCCTCCGAACTGATCGCCGGGCGGAGGTCGTTCGCGGCGAAGGAGCGGGCCGCCGCGCTGGTCAGGGAGGCTGGACTGCCGCTCGGCCTCAACGTCGTCCTGCACCGCCTGAACCTCGACGACATCGACGCGATCGTGGACCTCGGCATCGCCTGGGGCGCGGTGCGGATCGAACTCGCCAACACCCAGTTCTACGGCTGGGGGCTGGCCAACCGGGCCGCCCTCATGCCCACCCGCGACCAGCTGGCCCGCGCCCGGGAGGCGGTCGAGCGCCGGCGGCGGGGGACCGACACCGAACTCGTCTGGGTCGTCCCCGACTACTTCGACGGCGTCGCGAAGCCCTGCATGGGCGGCTGGGGCGCGGTCTCCCTGACCGTCGCCCCCGACGGCCGGGTCCTGCCCTGCCCCGCCGCCTACGACCTCCCGCTGGACCCGCCGAACGTCCGCGACCACCGCCTCGCCTGGATCTGGTCCGAGTCCTCGGCCTTCCAGGCCTACCGCGGCACCGACTGGCTGCCCGAGCCCTGCGCCTCCTGCCCCCGTCGCGACACCGACTTCGGCGGCTGCCGCTGCCAGGCCTTCGCCCTCACCGGTGACCCGGCGCGCACCGATCCCGCCTGCGCCCTGTCACCGGACCACGGCCTGATCACCGAGCTCGCCGCCCGGCACGGCGGGGAGCTCGTCTACCGGGCCCCCGCCCGCCGTTGAGGCGCCCCTGCCCGCCGTTGAGGCGCCGCCGCGCGAGCGCCGGCGGCGCCCTCAGGCCCGGTGGGCCCGGTCGAGCAGGGCCAGGTCCGCCGCCGACAGCCGCAGCGCGCCGGCGGCGATGTTGTCCTCCAGGTGTGCCACGTCGCCGGTGCCCGGGATGGCCAGGACGTGCGGGCCGCGGTGCAGGGTCCAGGCCAGCCGGACCTGGGCGGTGCTCACCCGGTGGGCCTCGGCCACCGCCCGCACCTGGGCGGGTTCGGTGGCGCCGGTGCCGTTCTGGCCGCCGGTTCCGGCGATCGCGTAGAAGGGGACGAAGGCGATGCCCGACTCCCCGCAGAGCCGCAGCAGTTCGTCCTGGGCGGGCGTGGCGCCGAGGCCGTACCGGTTCTGCACGCAGGCCACGGGGGCGATGGCCCGCGCCTCGGCGAGCTGGTGCGGGTGGACGTTGGACAGGCCCAGGTGGCGGATCAGCCCGGCCCGGCGCAACTCGGCCAGTGCGCCGAAGCGTTCGGCGATCGAGTCCTCTCCGAGGACGCGCAGGTTCACAAGGTCGAGGTGGTCGCGGCCGAGCTGGCGCAGGTTCTGCTCGACCTGGGCGCGTAGCCGTTCGGGGGTGCGGGCGTGCTCGACCCACTCGCCGTCGATGCCCCGGCCGGGGCCGACCTTGGTGGCGATCAGCAGGTCGTCGGAGTACGGCGCGAGCGCCCGGTTGATCAGCTCGTTGGCGGAGCGCAGCGGGGAGAAGTAGAAGGCGGCGGTGTCGATGTGGTTGACGCCCAGTTCGACGGCGCGGCGCAGTACTCGCAGCGCCTGTTCGCGGTCGCGCGGGACGGCGTGCGGGACCAGCGCCGGGCCGGTCTGCGGCAGGCGCATCGTGCCGAAGCCGATGCGGTGGACGGTGTGGTCGCCGAGCTTCCAGGTGCCCGAGTCGGCGGCGGTGACGGTGTCGGCTGTGGTGCTGTCGGACGTCATACCGATCATGATCGCCACCGCACCGGCCTGTCCGCCAGGGGTTTCGAACAGGTCCGAATCCGCGGAGGCCCGGAGGCCGGGTGGCCGCCCGAGGCCGCCGCCGACCCGCGCGGCGGCACGGTCCACGACAGCGCGGTGGAGGCGGTGCCGCGGCCGGCCGGCCCGTACACGCCGTCGGTGGGCGTGGTGCGGACCGGCCACCTGCCGGACGTCTTCGGGACGACCCGGCGACGGCCCGGCGTCAGCTGACGCTGACCCCGCTCCAGGCCGCCGCGACCGCGTTGTACTCGGTGCCGCCGGCGCCGTACAGGTCGCGGGCCGCGTTGAGCGAGGCGGCGCGGGCGCCCTTGTAGGTGGTGGTGGAGGTCATGTAGACGGTGAGCGCGCGGTACCAGATCTTGGCGACCTTGTCGTTGCCGATGCCGGCCACCGTGGAGCCGTCGCAGGTCGGGCTGTTGTAGGTGACGCCGTTGACCGTCTTGCTGCCGCTGCCCTCACTGGCCAGGTAGAACCAGTGGTTGCCGACGCCCGAGGAGTAGTGCACGTCGAGCTTGCCGACGCCGCTGCTCCAGCAGTCGGCCGAGCGGCCGTCCAGCGAGGGCTTGTCGAAGCGGCGCAGCCACGGCGGGGTGGACTGGTCGCTGAAGAGGTAGTCGCCGGTGTCGACCTTGTTGTTGGCGTACCACTCGACCATGGTGCCGAAGATGTCGCTGGTGGACTCGTTGAGGCCGCCGGACTCGCCGCTGTAGCGCAGGTTGGCGGTGGCGCTGGTGACGCCGTGGGTCATCTCGTGGCCCATGGTGTCGAGGTCCACCTGCTCCGGGTCGGTGGTGCCGTCGCCGTCTCCGGTCATCATGCAGAAGCAGGCGTCGGACCACTGGGCGTTGTCCCACTTGGTGCCGACGTGGACGAAGACGGTGGCGCCCTTGCCGTCGTTCTTGATGCCGTTGCGGCCGTGGACGTTCTTGTAGTAGTCGTACGTCCAGGCGGTGTTGGCGTGGGCGTCGACGGCGGCGGTGGAGCGGTCGGAGGAGAACTTCCGCCCGTCGCCCCAGACGTTGGTGGCGCTGGTGAACGCGGTGCCGGAGGTGGCCTTGAGCGAGCTCGCGGACAGGTTGTTGGCGTCCTTGGTGACGTGGCCGCGGACCGGGTCGGTCAGGGTGTAGCCGCCACCGGACTTGGCGGTGGTGTCGATGGTGACCGTGCCGGTGTACTCGGAGTTGCCGGTGCCGGCCGCCTGGTGCTCGGCGTCGTAGGACTCGATCTGCTCGCCGGTGGTGGCGTCGGTGACGACCACCTTGCCGGCCGGCTCGCCGTGCGCGCCGGTGCCCTCGACGGTGGTGCGCCAGGCCAGCCGGGGCGTGCCGTCGGCGGCCCAGACGACGAGTTCGGGGGTGCTGACGGCGTCCTTGACGCCGGGGGCGGCGGACAGCGCGCCGGCCGCGCCGGACTGGGCGGTCACCTTCGGGACGGTGGACTTGACGGCGGCGTCGTGGGCGGCCGCGCGGGAGGAGTCCTTGAGCCTGCCCTTGGCGTCCTGGTGGACGACGAGGTCGCCGCCGACCACCGGCAGGCCCTGGAAGGTGCGGTCGAAGCGGACGTGCGAGGCTCCGTCGGCGTCCAGGACGACGTCCTTGAGCACGAGGCCCTGGCCGGCGCCGAAGCCGAACACCCCCGGGTTGTGGGTGACGTTGGCGCGGGCCTGGGATATCGCGCCCTCGCGCGCTCCCGGGGCACCGGTGGCGGCGGAGGCCGTGGCGGCGGGCACGGTGGCACCGGCGAGGGCGGCGACGACGGCGACGGCTCCGGCCATGCGGGCGCGGCGGGAGGAGGGTGTGGGGATCACGCTGACTCCGGTGGGGGTAGCTGTGCAGGGAAAGGAGCTGCGACAGAGATTGACGGAGTTCAGTCAGATTGAGCTAGGGGAAAGGTCATAACTTTGCCAAGTCGTGTCCTTGGTCAATAAAAAAATGATCGGAAGTTAACAAGCGCTCTACAGTGCGGTCGTGACGATCGACTACCGCTGGCGCGGCCCGCTCACCGACCCGGAGCTCGACGCCCTGCACGCCGAGGGCTTCGGCGGCCCTGACGGTGACTCCGGCGGTGACCCCGGCGGTGACCCCGGCGGCGCCCCGGTGGAACCCGGAGCCTGGCTCGCCCGCCTGGAGCGGCACAGCCTCGGCTGGGTCACCGCCCGCCGGGCCGCGGACGGCGTGCTGGTCGGCTTCGTCAACCTGGCGTGGGACGGCGGCGCCCACGCCTTCCTGCTCGACACCGTGGTCTCCCCGGACACCCGCCGCCGGGGCGTCGCCACCCGGCTGGTCGCCGAGGCCGCCGACGGCGCCCGCGCGGCCGGCTGCGCCTGGCTGCACGTGGACTTCGAGCCGCACCTGCGCCCCTTCTACCTCGGCGCCTGCGGCCTGCGCCCCACCGAGGCGGGCCTCCTGGCGCTCTGATACCGCCAACTCCGTTGGGGCGCCCGCCCGCTGCCGAGTCCACTCCTCGGACGGCCCGGCCCGGCCCCGGTCGACGGTTGTACTCTGCACGCGGACGGACGGCGCCGGCCCGTCCGGTGCGGCGCCCCGCCCGCACCCTGCCCGGCGCCGCGATCGGAGTCCCATGAACACTTCCGCCCCCGACTTCGACGGACCGCTCCTGCGCACCCGGGACGTGGACGTCGTGCGCGACGGCCGCCACCTGCTGCGCGGGATCACCCTGGAGATCCGGCCCGGCGAGCACTGGGCGCTGCTCGGCCCCAACGGCGCGGGCAAGTCCACCCTGCTGTCGCTGCTCGGTGCGGTCGCCCACCCCACCCGGGGTGAGGTCGACGTGCTCGGCCGCCGGCTCGGCCGGGTGGACGTCCGCGAGCTGCGCGCCCACCTCGGGCACGTCAACCCGCGCCACCCGCTGCGCTCGCCGCTGACCGTGCGCGAGGTGGTGCTCACCGGGCACACCAACACGATCGAGCCGGAGTTCCACCGCAAGCCCGCCCCGGAGGCGCTGGAGCGCGCCGAGCGGCTGATCGACACGCTCGGCATGCGCGCGATGGCCGAGGCCGCCTGGACCACCCTCTCCCAGGGCGAGCGCGGCCGGGCCCTGATCGCCCGCGCGCTGATGCCCAGCCCCCGCCTGCTGCTGCTCGACGAACCGGCCACCGGGCTGGACCTCACCGCCCGGGAGCTGCTGCTGGACAGCCTCGACCTGCTGCGCCACCAGCACCCGGAGCTGGCCAGCGTGCTGGTCACCCACCACCTGGAGGAGCTGCCGGAGAGCACCACCCACGCGCTGCTGCTGCGCGGTGGCGAGTGCGTCGCGGCCGGGCCGGTGGGCGAGGTGATGACCACCGAGCTGATCAGCGAGACCTTCGGCCACCCGATCCGGATCAGCCGCCACGAGGGCCGCTGGACGGCCCGTGCCGCGGCCCGCCGGACGCCGGAACGGTAACGGTTGAGGGGGCGGGTGTAGACGAAAAACAGTCTTTACGTAAGGTATGCCTTAGCTAACGATGGTCTGCCGGCCCCCGGCCGACCTCACTGCCTCGGCACACCCATGCCCTTTTCCGTTGGAGCCCGCATGTCCGCCCGCCGCCGTTCCACCGCAGCCGCGCTGCTCACCCTCGCCGTGGCGACCGCAGCCCTGGCCGGCTGCGCGTCCAAGAAGGACGACAAGGCGGGCGCCTCCGACGCGGTCAAGGTGAACGCGACCGACAGCGCGTGCGAGGTCTCCAAGACCAGCTTCCCGGCCGGTCACGTGGTGCTGGACATCAGCAACAAGGGCTCCAAGACCACCGAGGTCTACGTCTACGGCGACGGCGACAAGATCGTCACCGAGCGCGAGAACATCGGCCCCGGCACCAAGGCCAGCATCAACGCCGAGATCAAGGCCGGCTCGTACGAGATCGCCTGCAAGCCCGGCATGGTCGGCAACGGCATCCGCCAGAAGATCACCGTCACCGGCGAGGGCGGCAGCGCCGCGGCCGCCGACCCGCGCCTGACCGCCGCCGTCGACGCCTACCGCGCGTACGCCCAGGAGCAGGCCGACGCGACCATCCCGGCCGTCGAGGCCTTTGCCGCCGCGATCAAGGCGGACGACCTGGAGAAGGCCAAGTCGCTGTTCTCGCCCTCGCGCACCGGCTGGGAGCGCACCGAGCCGGTCGCCGAGAGCTTCGGCGACGTCGACCCGAAGACCGACACCCGCGAGGACAAGCTGGAGCCCGGCCAGGCGTGGACCGGCTGGCACAAGCTGGAGAAGTCGCTCTGGGCCGACGCCAGGATCGGCGACGACGAGAAGAAGCTCGCCGACCAGCTGGTGGCCGACCTCAAGGACTGGCAGAAGAAGATCCCCGAGGCCGAGATCACCGCGACCAGCATGGCCAACGGCGCCAAGGAACTGCTGGACGAGGTCGCCACCAACAAGATCACCGGTGAGGAGGACCGCTACAGCCACACCGACCTGGCCGACTTCCAGGCCAACGTCGAGGGTGCGCAGAAGGCCTACGAGCTGCTGAAGCCGGTCGCCTCCGAGAAGGACCCGGAGCTGGCCAGGACGCTGGACTCCGAGTTCGCCGAGATCAACACCCTGCTGGCCAAGTACAAGCAGGCCGACGGCACCTTCACCTCCTACGACAAGGTCACCGAGGCCGAGCGCAAGACCTTCTCCGACGCGGTCAACTCGCTGGGCGAGCCGCTGTCGAAGCTGGCCGCCGCCGTGGTCGTCAAGTAACGGCCCACCGCTACCCGCAGTACCCCCACCGACGCCGTGGCCGCCCGTGATCCGGGCGCCACGGCCTCCGTGGGTCAGCGCAGAGACCGTCCGGCACAGCAGAGAAGTCCGGCACAGGAGAAGGGCCCGCCCACCGATGGACGCGGAGAACGAGCAGCAGAACGGGACGCCGGCCGCCGGCGCCACCGCGACCAAGGGCGCGGTCAGCCGTCGCGCCGTCATGGGCTGGGCCGGCGCGGGGGTGGCGCTCGGCGCCGCGGCCGTCGGCTCGGTCGCCGCGGCGAGCCGGCAGGACGACACCGCCCCGGTGGCCGCCACCCAGGCCGGCGCCGAGGTGCCGTTCTACGGCGACCACCAGTCGGGCATCTCCACCCCGGTCCAGGACCGGCTGCACTTCGCCGCCTTCGACGTCTCCGAGAAGGCCACCAAGGAGTCGCTGGTCAAGCTGCTCAAGGAGTGGACCAAGGCGGCCGCGGCGATGACCGGCGGCCGCGAGGTCGGCACCGGCGCGGTGCCCGGCTCGGCGGAGGCGCCGCCGGACGACACCGGCGAGGCCCTCGGCCTGCCCGCCTCCCGGCTCACCCTGACCATCGGCTTCGGCCCGAGCCTGTTCGAGAAGTCCGCCCCGGACGGAACCACAGTGGACCGCTTCGGCCTCCGGGCCAAGCGCCCCGAGGCTCTGATCGACCTGCCGAACTTCAAGGCCGACAAGCTCGACCCGGCCCGCAGCGGCGGCGACATCTGCGTCCAGGCCTGCGCCGACGACCCGCAGGTCGCCGTGCACGCGATCCGCAACCTGGCCCGGATCGGCATGGGCACCGTCAACATCCGCTGGTCGCAGCTCGGCTTCGGCAAGACCTCCTCGACCACCCCGGACGAGCAGACCCCGCGCAACCTGATGGGGTTCAAGGACGGGACCCACAACATCGCGGGCACCGACACCGGGAAGCTGGCCGACCACGTCTGGGTCGCCCCCGGCGACGGCCCGGAGTGGATGACCGGCGGCTCCTACCTGGTCGCCCGGCGCATCCGGATGCACATCGAGACCTGGGACCGTGCCTCGCTCAAGGACCAGGAGGACACCTTCGGCCGCACCAAGGGCGAGGGCGCCCCGTACGGCAAGGCCAAGGAGCACGACGCGCCGGACCTCGCCGCGATGCCCGGGACCGCGCACGTCGCGCTCGCCCACCCGGACGCCAACAACGGCCTGATGATCCTGCGCCGCGGCTTCTCCTTCACCGACGGCACCGACGGCCTCGGCCGCCTGGACGCGGGGCTGTTCTTCCTCGCCTACCAGCGCGACACCCGCAAGGCCTTCGTCCCGCTCCAGCAGAAGCTCGCGGCGAGCGACAAGCTCAACGAGTACATCCAGCACGTCGGCTCCGCCCACTTCGCCTGCCCGGCGGGCGTGCGCAAGCCGGGGGAGTGGTGGGGCCAGGCCCTGTTCGGCTAGGGGTCTGCCCCGTCAACCCACCCCCTCGGACCACCTCTACACCCCCCAGGAGCCCGCGTGTTCGGCAACTACCTGATCGGCCTGCGCGAAGGCCTCGAAGCCAGCCTGGTCGTCTGCATCCTGATCGCCTACCTGGTCAAGACCGAGCGCAAGGACAAGCTGCCGCCGGTGTGGATCGGCGTCGGCTCGGCCGTGGCGCTCTCCATGGCCTTCGGCGCGGTGCTGCAGTTCGGCTCCTCACAGCTCACCTTCGAGGCCCAGGAGGCGCTCGGCGGCACCCTGTCGATCATCTCGGTCGGCCTGGTGACCTGGATGGTCTTCTGGATGCGGCGCACCGCCCGGCACCTGAAGACCGAGCTGCACGGCAAGCTGGACGCGGCGATCGCGATGGGCACCACCGCGCTGGTGGTCACCTCCTTCCTGGCCGTCGGCCGCGAGGGCCTGGAGACCGCGCTCTTCATCTGGTCGGCCGTGCAGGCCACCGACGACGGCTGGAACCCCCTGGTCGGCGCCGCGCTCGGCCTGCTCACCTCGGTGGTGCTCGGCTGGCTGTTCTACCGGGGCGCGCTGAAGATCAACCTGGCCAAGTTCTTCACCTGGACCGGCGCGATGCTGGTCGTGGTCGCGGCCGGCGTCCTCGCCTACGGCGTGCACGACCTCCAGGAGGCCGGCTGGCTGCCAGGCCTGCACAGCACGGCCTTCGACATCTCCAGCACCATCCCCAAGGACAGCTGGTACGGCACCCTGCTGAAGGGCGTGTTCAACTTCCAGCCGGACCCGACGGTGCTCCAGCTGGTGGTCTGGCTGCTCTACCTGGTCCCGACGCTGGCGGTGTTCTTCAACGTCCTCGGCGGCGGCCGCAAGACCGGCAAGCCCGCCCGGCCGGTGGCGGCCGAGCCGGCCGCCTGACCCGGCGGATCCGGCGGTTCACCGCACCGCGAACGGACCGCACCGCACGAAACCCCCACCGCCCCGTCCGGCCTCCGCCGGGCGGGGCGGTTCGCGTACGCCCGGCGGAACCGATCCGCCGGGGCCTTCGTAGTCAAGGTGACAACTCCCGTACCATGACTCACCCCTGGGGGGAACATGACCGTTCGCAGACCTGTCGGGTTGGCCGTCGCCGGTGTGCTGGCACTCGCGGTGACCGCCGCGCTGACCGCGTGCGACCGGGTGCGGGAGACGGACGACCGGCCGGGGGACCCGAAGGCGAACGCCACCGGGGCGAGCGTCCCCGGCGATCCGATGGCCGCCCAGGCGGCCGCGTCGCGGTGCCGGAGCGACGAGATCGGCGCCACCGTGCAGGTCAAGGGCGCCGGTTCGGCCCTGCTGACGGTCAGGAACAAGAGCGACCACACCTGCACCCTGTACGGCTACCCGGGCATCGGCGGCCTGCGGGCCGACAACACCGTGGAGGTGCTGCCGGGCACCCACGAGGCGCGGCCCACGGGGCCGGTGCTGGTCACCCTGAAGCCCGACAAGTCCGGCTACGCGGGCTTCACGTGGAGCGCCTGCGAGAAGCCGGACGCCACCTGCCGCACGATCACCGGTCTCCAGGTCACCCCGCCGGACGAGAGGGCGCCGGTGATCGCCGAGGTGCTGGGCACCGACGGCAAGCCGGTCGGCCAACTGCTGGTCTCGGCGGCCGGGCTGACCTCCGGCACCTTCCAGCCGAGCGACGAGAAGGTCCTGTTCGGCTG
>NZ_JBHUAF010000162.1:0-17881 GCF_042789895.1 Kitasatospora sp. NPDC056783 | reverse complement strand
CCCCGCTCCCCGCCCCGCGCGCAAGGTGAGCGGGGCCCGGCCGCGGGCGCGCGGCCGGGCCCCTGCGCGTCCCGGTGACGAGCCCCGAGGGGCCCGTGCGGGGACGGAACCGCACGGCGCACGACTCCGGGGTCGGCCGCAGTCAGGGACGGCCGCTCAAAGCGTCCCCGGCCCGCCGGAACCCCGGCGTCGTGCGCGAAGGCCGTCGAGGACGACGACCGTTCCCGGGGCCCGCCGGAGCCCCGTCGGCGACAGCCCGGTGGAAGCGCGGGGACACATTGCCGTTCAGCGTGTCCCAGCCCACCGGAAAAACTGCCGCACTACCAACCTAAGACGTATCAGGGTGCGAGAAGTTACGCCCGGGGGGTGTGAGCTGCCTCTCGCCACGCTCCGTGTGCGCGTCGTACCGCGCTCATATCACACGTTCACTCCGGCGGGACGTCACCCTCCCCGCAGTCACGGCAACCGAGCGTGATAGGAATCGTGGCATTCCGGTACGGACCGTCGCGCACATTCGCAGCGCGACGGCGGAACTGGGGAGGGAGTGGGCAGATGGCCAGGAACGTCGTCGTCACCGGCGGTGGCACGGGAATCGGGTACGAAGTCACGCGGCGGTTCGTCGAGGCCGGCGACCACGTGGTGATCGTGGGCCGACGCCGAGAGGTCCTGGAGAAGGCCGCGGCCGGCCTCGGGCCGCAGGTCACCCCGTTGGTGTGCGACCTCGCCGACCCGGACGCCGTCGAAGCCGCGCTCCCCCGGCTGCCCGAACGGATCGACGTCCTGGTCAACAACGCCGGCAGCCGGGAAACCGTGGTCGGCGGCGGGCCGCACGCCCTGCTGGCACGCTGGCGCGGCGACTTCGAGCGCAACGTGCTGACCGTGGTGCTGCTCACCGAGTCGGTTCGCGACCGGCTCGCCCCGGGCTCCGGCCGGGTGGTCACCGTCAGCTCCATCGCCGCCCTGCGCGGGGCCGGTTCGTACGGCGCGGCGAAGGCCTCGCTGCACGCCTGGAACCACTTCCTGGCCGCCCAGTTGGGCACCTCGGGGATCACCGCCAACATCGTCGCGCCGGGCACGGTCGCGGGCACCGAGTTCTTCGGGCCCCGGCTGGACGAGGCCGAGGTCTCCCGGCGGGCGGCCCGCACGCTGCTCGGGCGGATCGGCGAGTCCGGCGAGGTCGCGGCGGCGGTGCACTTCCTGGCCTCGCCCGAGGCCGGGTTCATCACCGGCGAGATCCTGCACTGCAACGGCGGGGAACTGCTGGGGCGTTGAGGCGCCGCGCCGCTTCGCGGCGAGGGCCCCGGACCGGTGCCGGTCCGGGGCCCTCGTGCGTGCGGGCTCAGGCGGGCCCGGACCGGCTCAGGCCGGTCGGAAGCGGCGCAGCCGCAGGCTGTTGGTGACCACGAAGACCGAGGAGAAGGCCATCGCGGCGCCGGCGATCACCGGATCGAGCAGTCCGGCGGCGGCCAGCGGGATCGCCGCCACGTTGTAGCCGAAGGCCCAGAACAGGTTGCTCTTGATGGTGGCGAGGGTGCGGCGGGAGAGCCGGATGGCGTCGGCCGCCGAGCGCAGGTCGCCGCGGACCAGGGTCAGGTCGCCCGCCTCGATGGCGGCGTCGGTGCCGGTGCCCATCGCCAGGCCCAGGTCGGCCTGGGCGAGCGCGGCCGCGTCGTTGACGCCGTCGCCGACCATCGCCACGACCTTGCCCTCGGCCTGGAGCCGCTTGACGGTGTCGACCTTGTCCTCGGGGAGCACCTCGGCGATCACGTCCGCCGCGGCGATGCCGACCTCGGCGGCGACGGCCTCGGCCGCCGCCCGGTTGTCACCGGTCAGCAGCACCGGGGTCAGGCCCAGGGCCCGCAGCTTGCCGATAGCCTCGGCGCTGGTCGGCTTGACCGCGTCGGCGACCTCCAGCACGGCCCGCGCCTCGCCGTCCCAGCCGACCGCGATCGCGGTGCGGCCGGCCGACTCGGCGGTGCGCTTGGCCTCGGCCAGCGCCTCGGGCAGGTACTGCGACCACTGGTTCAGCAGGGCCTCCCGGCCGGCCACCACGGCGTGGCCGTCCACCACGCCCTGGACGCCCAGGCCCGGGACGTTCTCGAAGCCCTCGACGGCGGGCAGTTCGCCGGCCTTGGCGGCGGCGTTGGCGATCGCCCGGGCGATCGGGTGCTCGGAGGCGTGCTCCAGGGCTCCGGCCAGCCGCAGCACCTCGGCCTCGGTGACGCCGGCCGTGGCGTGGACGGCGAGCAGCGTCATCTGGCCGCTGGTGACGGTGCCGGTCTTGTCCAGGACGATGGTGTCGACCTTGCGGGTGGACTCCAGGACCTCCGGACCCTTGATCAGGACGCCGAGCTGGGCGCCACGGCCGGTGCCGACCAGCAGCGCGGTCGGGGTGGCCAGGCCGAGGGCGCAGGGGCAGGCGATGATCAGCACGGCGACCGCCGCGGTGAAGGCCGCGGTCCAGCCCTCGCCGGTGCCCAGCCAGTAGCCGAGGGTGGCCACCGCGAGGGTGATCACGATCGGCACGAAGACCGCGGAGATCCGGTCGGCGAGGCGCTGCGCGGCGGCCTTGCCGTTCTGCGCGTCCTCGACCAGCTTGGCCATCCGGGACAGCTGGGTGTCCGCGCCGACCCGGGTGGCCTCGACGACCAGCCGGCCGCCCGCGTTGACGGTGGCGCCGGTGACGCCGTCGCCGACCCCGACCTCGACCGGCACGGACTCGCCGGTCAGCATCGAGGCGTCCACGGCCGAGGCGCCCTCGACCACGGTGCCGTCGGTGGCGATCTTCTCGCCCGGCCGGACCACGAAGCGGTCGCCCACCGCGAGGTCCGCGATCGGGATCAGCACCTCGGCGCCGCCGCGCAGCACCGTCACGTCCTTGGCGCCGAGTTCGAGCAGCGCCTTGAGGGCGGCGCCGGCGGTGCGCTTGGAGCGGGCCTCGAAGTAGCGGCCGGCCAGGATGAAGGCGGTGACGCCGGCCGCCGCCTCCAGGTAGATGTTGGACGAGCCGTCGCTGCGGGCGATGGTGAGCTCGAAGCCGTGGCGCATGCCCGGCATCCCCGCGTCGCCGAAGAACAGCGCCCACAGCGACCAGAGGAACGCGGCGATGGTGCCGAGCGAGACCAGGGTGTCCATGGTCGCGGCGCCGTGCCGGGCGTTGGTGAACGCGGCCCGGTGGAACGGCCACGCGGCGTAGGTGACGACCGGGGCGGCGAGGGTCAGCGACAGCCACTGCCAGTTGTCGAACTGGAGGGCCGGCACCATCGCCATCGCGATCACCGGCACCGCGAGGGCCACCGCCGTGAACAGCCGCTGGCGCAGCGGGGCCAGCGAGTCGGCCGGCTCGGCCTGCTCGCCGCCCGCGCCCTCGGCGGCCGGGGGCTTGGGGAGCGCGGCGGTGTAGCCGGTGGCCTCGACGGTGGCGATCAGGTCGGCGACCTCGACGTCGCCCTCGAAGGAGACCTTCGCCTTCTCGGTGGCGTAGTTGACGCTGGCCGTGACCCCGTCCATCCGGTTGAGCTTCTTCTCGATGCGGGCGGCGCACGTCGCGCACGTCATTCCGCCGATCGAGAGTTCCACCTCCGCGGAGGCGGGTGCCTGCGTAGTCATCGTCGCTCCTCGTGACAGTTCGTCCTGCCGGCCGGACCGGTCGTACAGGGGGCCTTGCGGTCGTGCGGCGGTGCGTTCCTGCGGTAGTTTCGGTGGCCGGGCCCTCATACCCAGGAGGGGTATCGGGCGGTGCCGAGTTCATTTATACCCCTGAGGGGTATCGAGGGCAAGCCCTGAGCGATACCCCCGGCAGGTATTTTTTCAGGGCGGGCGCCCGGACGGGAATCCTGCGGTGACCCGCTTGACTTGATACCCCCATGGGGTATTCACTCATGGGTGTCGAGCCACGGGGCGCACCGCCCCGCCGACCGCTCCCCGCACTCTCCCCGCACTCCCGTACTCCCCGCCGGAATCCTGAGGAGGGCCGCATGGCCGGCTACCGCAACGACAAGGACCAGCTCCTGCGCCGACTGCGCCGCGTCGAGGGCCAGATCCGCGGCCTCCAGCGCATGGTCGACGCCGACACCTACTGCATCGACACGCTGACGCAGGTCTCGGCCGCCACCAAGGCCCTCCAGTCCGTCGCCCTGAACCTGCTCGACAGCCACCTCGCCCACTGCGTCCAGGACGCCATCGCGGGCGGCGGCGCCGAGGCGGACGCCAAGGTCGCCGAGGCCTCGCAGGCCATCGCCCGGCTCATGCGGGCCTGACCACCCCTCCCGCCGCCCCACCCCTTTCCGCCGCTCGCCCCGGACGTTCCAGGAGACCGCCATGAACACCCCGCTGCGCATCACCGCCTTCGGCGCCGGACTCGCCGCCGCCTTCGGCCTCGCCCTCGGCGTCGGCCACGCCACCGGCAACGGCCCCGCCCCCCAGCCCGCCACCGCCGCGCACGGCGGGCACAACGCCACGGGCGCGGGGCACAACGCCACGGGCGCGGGCCAGGGTTCGGAGCACGCGGGCCACACCGAGGAGTCCGGAGCCGGCGCCCCCGCCGAGCACCTGCCCGGTGGGCTCCAGGTCTCCGAGCGCGGCTACACGCTCAGCGTCGAGAACCCCTTCGTCACCGCCGGCTCCCCCACCGACCTGCGCTTCCGCATCCTCGGCACCGACGGCAAGCCGGTCACCGCCTACCAGCAGCAGCACGAGAAGGAACTGCACCTGATCGTCGCCCCGCGCGACCTCTCCACCTTCCAGCACCTGCACCCGACGCTGGCCGCCGACGGCACCTGGAGCGCCCCGACCGCCGTCCCCGCCGCCGGGGAGTACCGGGTCTTCGCGGACTTCACCCCGACCGGGGCGAGCGAGGGCCTCACCCTCGGCGCCGACCTGCACGCCGCCGGCGACCTGCGGCCCGCCCCGCTGCCGGAGACCGGCCGGACCGTCACCGTCGACGGCTACACCGTCACCCTCGGCGGAGACCTCACCCCCGGGCGCAGCGGCCGGCTCACCCTGAGCGTCAGCAAGGACGGCAAGCCGGTCACCGACCTCCAGCCCTACCTGGGCGCGTACGGCCACCTGGTCGCGCTGCGCGCCGGCGACCTCGCCTACCTGCACGTCCACCCGGACACCACCACCCCGGGCCCGGAGATCGGCTTCACCACCACCGCCCCGAGCGGCGGCAGCTACCGGCTCTTCCTGGACTTCAAGCACCAGGACACCGTGCGCACCGCCGCCTTCACCGTGACCACGGACGGCGCCGTGGCCCCGGCCGCCGCGTCCGCCGCGTCCGCCGCGTCCGCCGCCGGGCAGACCGAGGGCTCGGACGACCACCAGCACTGAGGCGCGGCCGAATGCCGGGCGATCCCATGGCGGATCGCCCGGCACCTCTTGTCTTCAGCTGGACGGATGGCCGGCGGCGCGCCGACGCACCGTGCGGAGGAGAGCCTCCGGGTTGCCGGGGACGGCGACCCAGAGTCGCATCTCGATGTGGGCGGCCTGACGACGGAGGCTCAGGGCGCGGATCGGACGGGAGAACTGGGCGCCGAGACACCACCACGTCTCGATGCGGGCCCAGGCCCGGCAGGCGGTCACTCGGGCCCCGTCACGCGCAGGTAGATGGGGTGGGCGGTCTCGATGCCGATGTAGGCGATCGCGCGCACCGCGCCGAACTCGACCAGCTGATCGGCGATTCGGGGGGCGGATTCCTCGCTGAAGTAGTCGGCGAGGTAGTGGGCCTGGTCGTCGTCCAGCGGGAGGCGGGCGACGGTGGCGCGGATGGCGTCGAGGGCGTCGGCGAGGCGGGTGAAGGTGGCGGCCTTCGTGACGCCCTTGATCTCGGCCTTGATGGGGAAGGGGAGTTCGACGCTCACTTCGCGCCCTCCGCGCCGATGAGCGCCCACATCGCCTTGCCGATGCCGCTCGCGCGGGGGCGGCAGCCCCAGTCGGAGGCGAGGCGGGAGACGAGGAGGAGCCCGCGCCCGGTCTCCTCGGACTCGGCGGCGGAACGCGGGGCGCGGGGACGGCTGCCGTCGGCGTCGTGCACCTCGATGCGCAGGGAGTCGGCGCGCAGGTCGAGCCGGACGAGGATCAGGCGGCCCGGCGGGGTCTTGGCGTGGAGCACGGAGTTGGCGACGAGCTCGCCGAGCACCAACTCGCCGCTGTCGAGGAACTGTTCGCCGCCGGGGCGACCGGCGAGGAAGGCGCGCAGCACCCGCCGGGCGACACCGGCGGACTCATGACGCTTGGGCAGCCACCACGAGCTCTCGCTCGCGGGGGTGGACGGCTTCTCCGGCATTTCAGGCATGGCAAGGCCCTCCGGGAGTCATGGGAAGGATCGCGATCCGAAGAGCGGCGAGAGGCATGGGAATGCCCGAGCGAAGATCCGCCAGGATCACGCTGTGTGGTGACGTTCGCCACACGGCGTAAGTGTGACCCCTGGCGGTGGCTTTGTACAACGGAACCCAGCAACGTACATATGTTTTTTGGGATCTGATGTGACGAAACCACTTCCGTCACGCCAGACTGTGGAGCGACGACAGAGCGCGACGAGGGGAGACCGGAGCGTGGCCGCAACACCGACCGTGCGCCGCCGGATGCTGGGGGCGGAACTACGGAGGATCAGGGAGGGGCTCAACCTCAAAGTCGATGACGTGGCCGCCCGACTCGGCTGGCATCAGTCCAAGGTCAGCCGCCTGGAGAACGGCCGCCATGGTGTGAAGGCGAACGAGGTCGAGATACTGCTCGACGTCTACGAGGTCAGCGATCCGGAGACCCGCGAGGCACTCGCGGCGCTCGCGCGCGAAGGCAAGCGCAGGGTCTGGTGGCAGCCCTACTCCGATGTCATCTCGAAGCACTACGCCTCGTTCATCAGCTTCGAGGCGGAGGCGGTGTCCATCCGGAACTTCGAGTCGTCGCTGATCCCCGGACTGCTCCAGACCGCCGACTACGCACGAGCGGTGATCCGGCAGATTGAGTCCGATGCCAAGCCCGATGAGGTCAACGCGCTGGTCGATGTGCGCCTGGCTCGGCAAAATGCGACGCTGCGACGCGAGGATCCGCTCAAGCTCTGGGCGATCATCGACGAAGCCGCACTCCGGCGGTCGGTGGGCGGCGCCAGCGTGATGGCAAAACAGCTCCACCAGCTCGTTGCCGCCTCCAGGGAACCCCACGTGCTCCTGCAAGTCGTACCGTTCGCCGCCGGAGCCCATCCCGGAGTCCATGGGCCGTTCGTGATTCTCGAATTCCCCGTTCGGGGCGACCTCGACGTGGTGTACACCGATGGCCTGGCGAGTAGCCTCTACCTCGAACGGGATGACGACGTCGCCACGTACTCCCAGGCATTTGATCGACTCCGAGCGGCAGCGCTCGACTTCGGGCCGTCGCGACGCCTCATCACGCAAATCGCAAAGGAACTTGACTGATGAAGACCGATCCGACCGTGGATGTGAACCGCGCCACGTGGCGGAAGAGCACGTTCAGCACTGCCCAGGGCAACTGCGTCGAGGTCGCCGACGGCTTCCCCGGCATCGTCCCCGTCCGAGACTCCAAGGACCCCGACGGGCCGGCGCTCACCTTCCCCGCCGGTGCGTGGACATCCTTCATCGCCGCGGTCAAGACCGGCGAACTCCCCACCGTCTGAACCGGTCTGCGCGAGAAGTCGACTCAGCCGACTTCTCGCGCAAGCCTGCCACGCCCCAACGCCCCTTCGACGCTACCCATCTCGGAAGATCGCGTTCTTGACCACGGCCTGTCCGCCCCGGAAGCATCAAGCCCTGACAACGACCGCTGGCGGCACAAGGGAGCGCATGATGCCCATGCTCAAGGGTGAAGACTTCGGCCGGCTGTTCCAGACCTTCGAGCGGACGGCGTTCCGACTGGAGACACTCGCCGAGTACGACGTGGACGCGGAGCGCGAGGAGTTCGCCGACTTCCTCGCCGGAAAGGGACTGCCCGCGACGTGCTCTGACAGCCCATGGGTCCGTTCCATGACGGACCGTGGCAAGCAGGTGGGCAGAGTGCACGTGCTCAGCTCGCCGCTGACGGACTACCTGCGCTACGAGATGGCCTCGTACCCCGGAAACATCAAGGCCGGGGAGACCATCGGCATCCTCGACACGACCCACCAGAAGGTGGCCGGCCTCCCGGATCACGACTTCTGGCTCTTCGATGACGCCGAGGTCTACCGGATGCACTACACGGACGCCGGACAGTTCATCGGTGCCGAGTTGCTGTCGGACGGCCGGCTGGACGAGTACCGCCGATACCGGGACATCGCCCTCGCCCACGCCGTGCCCTTCGCGGATTACAAGATCCTTAGTCCAGGACGGGAATAGCGCCCGGACCGCATGGACAGACCGTCCGTGCCTTCCCTACCGTTTCGGTCAGTCGGTCCACCCGAGGACCGGCTTGGAGGGGGTTGACCATGGCTCACCGACGGCTCACCGGAGGCGACACCGGTGACTGCAAGGACGGCGATTGCCCGAACGTGTACGTCACCGACCGGGGCACCCGCGTCTTCCAGGGCGACCGCTACGCGGACCTGACCGTCCCGACCCGCGAAAACGCCGTGGAACTGCCCGAGGACGTGGTGAAGGAGGCTGTCCGTGCTCTTGGATGGTGACGACTGGCAGAGGGTTCTGCACGGATTCGCGCGGTCCGCATTCCGGCTTGAAACCCTGCCCGCGTACAAGGTCGCGGGAGAGGCCGAGGAGATCGAGGAATTCCTGAACGGGAACCGGATCGACCCGGACACGTACACGTCCGGCTGGACGGACAGGCTCAAGGCCCACACCGCCGCCGGTCGCACGGTTCAGCGAGTCCACATCGTCACCCGGCCGCTGAGCGACTACCTGCGGTACGAGTTCATGTACTACGAGCCGCATGCCAAGGCCGGCGAGGACATTCGGATTCTCGACCTGACCGACCGGTCGAACCCCGGACTCCCAAATCAGGACTTCTGGACCTTCGACGACTCCACCGTGGTCCTGATGAACTATGAGTCGGACGGCACACAGATCGACCGCGTGCTCGTCGAAGGCGACGTGGAGCAGTACCGAGAATGGCAGCGAATCGCAGTGGCTGAGTCCGTGCCGTTCGCGGACTACGCGAAAGAGCACGGGTGGCGATAGACCCCGAAGAGCTTGGCCACAGCAAGAGTGACCTGGCACACGCACTGAGAGAAATACGGGTTCAAGCCGGCCTCGCTGGGGACCGGCTTGCTCGGCGTTGCGGCATGACGCAATCGAAGATCAGCAAGATCGAGACCGGCAGGACCATTCCGTCCCTGGTGGACGTCGAGTTGATCCTGCGGGCCCTCGAAGTGCCGGCCGAACTGGCACAGCGGATCCTTGACCTGGCCCGGGTGGCGAACACGGAGTGGCAGGACGTCCGGGCCCTCAGACGGAAGGGCCTGGAGAAGAAGCAGGCCGAGCTTGCGGCGCTCGACCAGTCGTCCACCGAGATCCGCTACTTCCTGCTCTCCATGCTGAACACCCTGCTTGCCACACCGGAGTACATCCGGGCAAGCCTCGCCCACGTACCAGGGGACACCACCAAGGCGATAGCGAAGAAACTTGAGCGTCAGACCGTCATCTACGACGATTCGAAGACGTTCACTTTCCTGCTCACCGAGCAGGCGGTCCGCTGGGCGATGATCCCCCCTCGGGCCATGGTGATGCAGATCGACCGGCTCATTTCAGTGTCCAGACTTCCGAACGTTCGCCTCGGAGTGATCCCGCTCGGAAAGTACATCCCGGAGAGCCCGTTGAACACCTTCACGGTGTACGACAACAGCCTTGCCACGGTCGAGACGGAAACCGGGATCGTCATCCTCCGAGACCGACGGGACATTCAAGTCTACCGGAATGCTTTCGCCGTGTACGAGGGCCACGCGCTCTTCGGCGAGCAAGCCTGTGAACGAATGGCAGCCTGGTCTTCCCTATTCCTCGGCGGTCTTTAGTCGCCCACGGGAATAGTCGCCCGCGCCCCCTTCCGTAGGCCTTAATCTGGCTCTCCGCCAATCGGCTCACGAGCAGCGCGGAGGCACCACTTGAACACCACCGACCTCCTCAGGTCACCGAACACCGTTCTCGCCAACGCCGTTGACGACGCCCTGGACGTGCTCCGACCCCGCCTCCTCGAAGCGGGCACGGAACGGATCGAGTTCACCGTGGGGACGCAGCTCAACGGGCGTCCGCACATCGGCACGCACCTGGTGCAGTCGCTGTCGTTCCTGGTCGCGGAGCGCGCGAGGGATGAGTTCGGGATCGATGCGGCCGTGGACTTCGCGGCGCTGGACAACGCCCCGGCGGAGACGATCACCCGGGACGGTCGCAAGTATCAACTCACCTATCACCACCGGCTCGGCGACCACGGCATCCGCGCCCTCGTCGACGAGTACTACGCCCCGCTCCTGGACGCGATGAGCAGCCGTACCGGCGTCGACTACCGGGTCAGTACCTACACCGAGCAGCAGAACACCCCCGAGTTCCGGGCCGAGTTCCTGCGGACGCTCGACTTCCTGGACCGGATCCGGTTCTGGCTGGCCCCGGCCAGCGGCACGGCGCACATCCGGCTGCCCTGCCCGGTGTGCGGGTGGTCCCAGAAGCACGCGGACCACACGCGGCTGCTCGAACTGGACGGCTCCGGCGCACTGTTCGAAGCGATGTGCCACGAGCACGGCCGCTACGAAGCGGACATCACTCCGCTCGGCGGCGGATACCTCGATCTCTCCACCCTGTATCGGAACGTGGTCAAGGAACGCTCCTACCATCCCGGCGACGGCACCTTGCACGTGATGGTGAAGGGCGGCGACTGGGTCTTCGGCTGCCAGCTGGTGGACGGCGCCCACGCCGCGATCGGGGCCCCGACCGCGCCGGTGCCGCTGCGCGTCTTCACCCCCCAAGTCCTCGGCAGCGACGGCGGGAAGCTCTCCAAGAGCCTCCTGACCGCGACTGCCAGCTCCGGAGACGCGACGGATTGGCTGCTCGACCCCGCTGCCTGGCCCGGAACGCAAGCGGACTACGTCGAAGCGCTCACAGGCGCAGCCGAGCTGATGCTCAGCAACCCGAGGCACTTCTACCGGTCCTACACCACAACCGCATTGGAAACCCTGATGACCACCCGCCAGCCTGCCAGGAACCAGTCCCAGGCCCACGGCCGCCCCCGCGGCATCCAGATCTACCAGCAGTACTTCGACCTCATCGCCGACGGCTCCAAGACCGTCGAAGTCCGCGTCGCCTACGCCTCCATGAAGCGAATCAGGGTCGGGGATCTCCTCAACTTCACCTGCCGCGGCGAGCACTGCCTGACCCGGGTGCTGCGCATCGGTACGTACCGGACTTTCAAGGAGATGTTCGGCACCGAGGATGTGAAGGCCGTCAACCCTCACGCGACCGAGGCCGAACAGTTGCGCGCCATCCACGCGATCTTCCCCCCGGAGAAGGAAGCCCTGGGCGTGATCACGTTCGAGATCGAGCGGGTGAACCCCGATGAGTAGGCGCAGGCGGGTCCTGGTGGTCTGCAAGGGCAATCACTGCCGTTCCCCGATCGCCGCCCTGGTCCTCGCCGAACGCTCCCGGGGCGCGCTCGACGTCCGCTCGGCCGGTACCCGCGACTGGCACGTGGGCAAGCCCGCCCACCCGCTGATGATCGAGGCCGCCGCCGCCTTCGGCTACGACCTGACAGCTCACCGCGGCCGGCTCCTGGACGAGGAACTCCTCGTCTGGGCCGACGACTTGATCGCGGTCGACGACGAAACCGCGCTCGCCGTCGAAGCCTTAGCCGGCCCCGGCCGGCCGGGGAGGATTCTCGGCTCGGGCATCACCGACCCGTGGGGTGGCGGCCCCGAGGACTTCGCCGCCGCCGTCCTGGAGATCCAGGAAGCCACGGCCCTGTTCCAGGCCGCCCAGTCCTGATGGCGTGAGAAGTCGGCCCGCCCGACTTCTCACGCGCACAGCACCTCCTCCAACGATCCACAACATCGACAGTTCCCGTTTGACCGCTCCGGCCGGGCCCGCCGATAGTGGTCCGACATCCCAACCCCCGGACAGGGAAGCGGCCATGCAGACGCCAGCACCGTCCGCTCGTCCGAGCCGCCTGCCGTCCCTGACCGGTATGCGGTTCATCGCGGCATTCGCCGTCCTCGTATCCCACTTGACCGGCCAGTTCTTCGGTTCGATCCACCCCGGCCTCCCCTACCTCTCCACCACCCTCGGGCCGGTCGGGGTCGCCTTCTTCTTCATCCTCAGCGGCTTCATCCTCACCTGGGTCCACGACCCCCGCGACACCGCCGTGCTGTTCTGGCGCCGGCGTCTGGTGAAGATCTTCCCGAACCACCTCACCACCTTCGCCGCCACCGTCGTGCTGATGGCCGTCGCGGGCGTTCCGATCATGGTGATCAACACGCTTCCGCCGCTGTTCCTGGTCGAGCCGTGGATTCCGAACTTCGACGCCCTCGGCGGGCTGACCGGGATCAACGTGCCGAGCTGGACGCTCGGTTGCGAGTTGGTCTTCTACTTCGCGTTCCCCTGGCTCATCCGCGTCATCGCGCGCATCCCGCCGTCCCGGCTCTGGTCGTGGACGATCGGCACCGCCCTCGCGGTCGTCGCCGTCCCGTTCGTCGCCCAGCTGCTGCCGGCGCACCCGGCCACCTCCTGGGACCCGGAGGTGGCGCAGTTCCGGTCCTGGTTCGCCTACAGCCTGCCCTTCACCAGGATGCTCGAATTCGTCCTCGGCATCCTGACGGCCCGGATCGTCCTGTCCGGTAGGTGGATCCGCCTCGGCATGGCGCCCGCCTTCCTCCTCACGATCGCGTTCGTCGTCCTCCAGTCCCGGCTGCCCGGCATCTTCCACCTCTGCGCCGGGCCGACCGCGTTCGCGCTCGCCCTGGTGATCGCGGCGGGCGCCGCCGCCGACGTCCGCGCCGCCCGTACGCCCTTCAGCGGCCGGGTCATGGTGTGGCTCGGCGAGGTCTCGTTCGCCCTCTACCTCGTGCACTACCTCGTCATCCAGTACGGCCCGATCGACGGCGCCCACGCCACGAGCCAGACCCCGATCGCCTCCCCGGCGACCAGGCTGACGCACATCCTGCTCACCGTCGCGATCAGCCTCGTCCTGGCGGCGGTCCTCTACACGGTGGTCGAGCGCCCGGCGGTCCGCCGCTTCAGCCGGCCACGCGGGCGACCGCGCGGGCGATCCGCCGCACCCGAACCCGCGACCGCCCCCACCGGGGCCCGGCCCCGTACGCCTCGCCCCGAAGCGACCTCCGCCCGCCACCCTGGAGCCGTCCCCCATGACGAAACCCGGCCTTGACCCTGCGTCCGCCATACCCCCGTTCCCGGTCACCCGGCCCGACGACCGCCCCTTCGACCCCGACGCGAGCTACGCCCGGCTGCGCGCCCGCGCGCCCGTGTCGCCGGTGCGTTGTCCGGCCGGAATGGACGCCTGGCTGGTCAGCCGCTACGAGGACATCCGGGCCGTGCTCGCCGATCCGCGGCTGAGCTCCCGGGGCGCCGGCTCGATGCACATGCTGCCCTCCTACGACCGGGCGGACCCGCCCCCGGGCTCGATGATCCAGCTGGACGGCGAGGAGCACACACGGCTACGACGGCTGCTGATCGGCGAGTTCACCGTGCGACGGCTGGCCGCCCTGCGGCCGGCCGTCCAGCGGATCACCGACCGGCACATCGACGCGATGCTCGCCGCCGGGCCGGGCGCCGACCTGGTCCGGGACTTCGCGCTGCCGATCCCCTCCCAGCTGATCTGCGAACTGCTCGGCGTGCCCTACGCCGACCACGACGCCTTCCAGCGCGACAGCGAGGTGCTGATCGGCTTCGAGGCCGACGAGGCCACCCGCGACGCGGCCACCCGGCGGCTGGAGGACTACCTCGGCGAGCTGGTCACCCAGCGCCTCGCCCGGCCGCAGGACGACCTGCTGAGCCGGCTGATCGCCCGCGGCAAGGCCATCGAACGACCGCCGACCGTAGAGGAGTTGGCCACTCTCGGCGTCCTGCTGCTGGTCGCCGGGCACGAGTCGACCGCCAACATGATCGCGCTGAGCGCCCTGGTGCTGACGGCGGACCCGGACCGGGCGGCCGCGCTGCGGGCCGCTCCGGACACCATCGGCCCCGCCGTGGAGGAGTTGCTGCGCTACCTGTCGGTGATCCAGTTCGGCCTGCTGCGGTACGCCACCGAGGACGTCACCGTCGGCGGCACCCCGGTGGCGGCCGGGAGCTGGGTGGTCGCCGCGATCCCGTCGGGCAACCGGGACGAGAGCGTGTTCCCGGCCCCGGACACCATCGACCTGCGCCGGCCGTCCCGCCCCCACCTGGCGTTCGGCTTCGGCCCGCACCAGTGCATCGGCCAGCAACTGGCCCGGATGGAGCTCCAGGTCGCGCTGGACACCCTGCTGCGCCGGATGCCGGGGCTGCGGCCGGCGGAGCCGTTGGCGCCGTCCGCCTACAAGCACAACGACATCGTCTTCGGCCTGCGGAGCCTGCCGGTCACCTGGTGACGCGCGGCGGCCACCTCAGGCCGCTCGGACACGGTCCGGATCCGGCGCCTCCGGTCACGGGCCCGTGTTCCCTGGGAAGGAGCCGAAGTTGATCAGGCTCACCCGATGCTCCCAGTCGTCCCACTTCACATGCTTCCGCGCACCCCAGTAGTAGGTGTCATAGCCCATGAGGTCGCCGTACGCCTCGATCTCGTCCACCCGGTCAGGACTGCCGAACGCGGCCAGGAAGTCCTCGTAGGACGCCAGGTGGGCGAAGTGGGACAGGTGCGGGCCGTAGATCGCGAAGCCGACGACCGCCCCTGCTCGAATCTTGTAGCTGAGCTTGTCGGCGCAGTACAGGCCCCCGTCCGACCGGACAGCATGGTCGACGACCTCGTCGAGGGTCAGCGGCTGTCCGTCGGCGTCGTAGTACCTCATGCCGGTGCCATCCCCGTGGCCCTGCCGGGCGACGACGGAGGAGTGGGCCTCGACGATGCTCCGGCGCGGAACGTCGGTAGCCGGCGCCCCCAGGGCCACGCCGTTCATCGCGATGGTCGCGAGGTCGAGTTGGGGCAGGGCCAGCACGTCCGGGTGGTCGAGGATCTCGATCATCAGCGGAGTGTACGGGCTGTCCCGATGCTCCCGACGGCCGATGGGGTCACGATCACGGCCGGGGTGGCCGGCCGGCCACCGCCTGGTGAGAATGGGCGGATGATCGCCGCCGCGCCGCACGGACCCGTCGAACCTCCGCCCGTCGTCACCGAACTCGCCGCCGGGCAACCCGTCCGGGCCGTGTGGCGGAACGAGCTCGGCGGGCTGACCTTCCGGATCGGCTCGGGCGACACCCGCCGGTTCGTGAAGTGGACGCCCGCCGGCAGCGGCATCGACCTCGCCGCCGAGGTCGCGCGCCTGCGGTGGGCGGCGACGTACACCGTGGTGCCGCGGGTACTCGGCGAGGGCTCGGACGAAGAGGGCTCCTGGATCGTCACCCGCGGCCTGCCCGGACGTACGGCGGTGGACGACCGCTGGAAGCGCGACCCCGCCACCGCCGTGCGCGCGATCGGCGCCGGGCTGCGGAAGTTCCATGACGCGCTGCCCGTCGCCGACTGCCCGTTCGACTGGTCGGCGGAGAGCCGGCTGGACAACGCGCGGTCACGGGCGGCGGCGGGCCTGATCGACCCGGTGGACTGGCCCGAGGACCTTCCGCACTCCGGCACCGTCGAGCACGCGCTCGACGTGCTCGCCGGCATCCCGCCCGTCGACCGGCTGGTGGTCTGCCACGGCGACGCGTGCGCTCCCAACACCCTGGTCGGTGAGGACGGTTCCTGCACCGGACACGTCGACCTCGGCACCCTCGGCGTCGCCGACCGCTGGGCCGACCTCGCGGCCGCCACCTGGAGCACCCGGTGGAACTACGGCCCGGGGTGGGAGGAGCCGCTGCTGGAGGCCTACGGGGTCGAGCCCGCCCCGGAGCGGATCGCGTACTACCGGCTGCTGTGGGAGCTGTCGGACTGACCGGTGCCGCCGGCGCGCCGGCGCTGCACCGCCCGGAGGGCCAGCGCGCCGGCCGCGCCGAGCACGCACAGCACGGTGGCGGCCAGCACCGCGTGGTCCGCGCCGTCGGCGGCGGCGCGCGGGGTGGCGGCGCGGCCGAGGCCCATCAGGGTGACGGTGACCGCCACGCCGAGGGACGAACCCAGGTACCGGGCGGTGTTGTTGGCGCCCGAGCCCATCGCGGCGCGGTCGGCCGGCACGCTGGTGACGGCGAGGCGGCCGAGCGCCGCGTTCAGCACCCCGCTGCCGACTCCGGCCACCGCCAGCCCCGGGGCCAGCCGCAGCCAGGAGTCCCCCGGGCGCAGTCCGACCAGGGCGAGTTCGCCGACGCCGCAGACCAGGAGGGCGACGGTCAGCTGGGTGGTGGCGCCGATCCGGCCGGCCAGCCGGCGGGCCTGCAACGCCGCGACCACCGACAGGCCGGACCAGATGGTGAGCACTCCCCCGGCCGCCAGCGCCGACACCCCGAGCACCCGTTGCAGGGCGGCGGGCAGGCAGCTCATCAGGCCGACCACGGCGAGCCCGGTGAACAACGCCCCGCCGGTCGCGGCGACGAAGCCCGGTTCGCGGAACAGCCGCAGGTCCAGCATGGGGTCGGCGCAGCGCGCCTCGACCGCGGCGAAGGCGGCGAGCAGCACCACCCCGGCGGCCAGCAGGGCGAGCACCACCGGCTCCGTCCAGCCGTAGCGGCCCTCGGCGAGCCCGGCGATCAGGGCGGCGGTGCCGGTGCCGAGGGTGAGCACCCCGGGGGTGTCGACGCGCCGGCGGGCGGCGCTGCGGGACTCCTCCAGCACGGTGGTGGCGAGCGCGAGCAGGGAGGCGGCGAGCAGTGCGATCCCCCAGTAGACGGCGCGCCAGCCGAGCCAGCGCTCCGCCAGCGCCGCGTACACCGGGCCGACCGCGATGCCCAGGCCCACCGCCGCGCCCCAGACGCCGAGCGCCCGCACCCGGGCGGGGCCGCCCGGGTAGGCCTCGCCGATCAGGCCGAGGCTAGGCGCGAGGACGGCGGCCGAGGCGGCGCCCTGGACGACCCGGGCGGCGAGGAAGAAGCCCGTCGCGGGGGCGGCCGCGGCGGCGGCGCTGGAGAGGGCGAGCAGCAGCGCGCCCGCGGCGAAGACCTGCTTGCGGCCGCGGTCGTCGGCGATGCTGCCGGCGGTGAGCAGCAGGGCGGAGAGTCCGACCAGGGCGCCGGTGAGCACCCAGGTCTGGGCGGTGGGACCGGCGTGCAGGGCGGCCGCGGTCGGGGCGAGGGTGGTCATCGGCACGGTGTACGCGACGAGGACCAGCAGGGTGCCGTAGGCGGCGGTCGCGAGCACGCCCTGCGCGCGTCGGGTGGTCATGTCCGGCTCCGGGGTGACGGATCAAGGGGAGGGGTCGGGGGGCGCGTCAAGAGGAGGCGTCGGGGGGAAACGTCGGGCGGAGATGTCAGGGGGGCATCAGGGGGGAGGAGGCGTCAAGGCCCCCTCCAGGGAACGGGTCAGGACGCGCGGCGCTCAGCGCCCCGGACAGCCGCGGTCGGCGGCGCTCCCCCGGGCCGGTTCGGCGGCGGCCGCCGCGACGGCGCCGGCCAGGCAGGCGATCAGGCAGCGGGTGACGGGGTGGCGCACCGCCCGGACGAGCGCGGCCAACGGGGCGGCGGGGGTTTCGTGGTGGGTCATCGGGTGCTCCTTCGTACGGGTGCTGCGGCGGTCTCACGGCCGCCGGGGCGATGGCGGTGCCACGGCCGGGGCGATGGCAGTGCCACGGCCGGGGTGACGGCGGTGCCACGGCCGGGGTGACGGCGGCGTCAGGCGCGCCGAATGCCGTGGCGGTGCCACGGCCGCCGGGGGCCGCGCCGTTCGGCGT
>NZ_JBHUAF010000161.1:0-18106 GCF_042789895.1 Kitasatospora sp. NPDC056783 | reverse complement strand
CCGCCGAGGCCGCCGACGAACCGGAGGCACCGGCCGCCGACCGGAGCGGCGGAGACGGTCCCCGGGCCGGGCGGCGGCACGACGCCCCGGCAGTCCACCCCCGGCCGAAGCCCGCCCCCGACGCCGGCGGGCCGTCCGGCGGGCAGGGCGCCGACGCGGCGGAGCTCTGCGCCACCGCCCGGACGTACGGCGGCCAGTACCTCGGCTCCCTCGTCGACCTGTGTCAGCGTGCCGCCGCCGCGTCGGGCAAGCGGTCACTTGCCCCCGGCTTCGTCGTCCGGGAGGGGTCGGCCGCCCGCTCCGAGTGAGCGGCGCGGCACCGGCGGCTCACCCGTCCCACCGGACGTTCGGCGGGCCGTCCGGTCCGCCTCCTCACACGGGCAGACCGTCGCGGCGGAGCGCGCGTCCGAGCACCCGCTCGACGTCCTCGGCGACCGCCGCCAGCAGCTCCGCGCCGAAGACGCAGAGGGTGGATTCCCAGGGGTGTCCGAAGGTGCCGAAGCGCAGGTCGTCGGCGAGGAAGACGGCGTAGTCGCCGTCCGGGTAGGGGCTGAACGGCCAGCCCTCCCGCGAACGCCCTTCGAGGACCCCGGGGAGGAACATGTCGGTGGCCGGGAGGTCGGGGCGCAGCCGGTAGCAGCTGTGCTGCCAGTCCAGGATCCAGAGCGACTCCCCGGGGCGGCCGCACTCCGTCAGCCCGTCCTGCACCACGTCGACCAGGCGGTCGAGCTTCCGGTCGCCGGGGTCGTCGTCCAGCGCGTCGAGGCTCCAGGTGACCGACGGCGAGGGCTCCGTGATGCCGGGGAACGCTCGGGTGCTGGGCCGGAAGCCGAACCCGGCGTGGAAGCGGTCCCAGATCTCGCTGTACTCAGGGTCGTAGAGCCGCCGCAGGGCTTCGCTGGTCATCGCGCGAACCTACCGTTCCGGCGACCGGGTGGCGAACCGTTTCGGCCGGGGAACACGACACGCCGCGTTCGGAGCAGTGTCGTCGACTGCCGCAGTCGGCGGGGACACGCTGTGCTCCTCGGCCGTGCCGAGCGTTCGTCAGCTCGCCTCGCCTCCCATCCGCAGGCCCTGGACCCCGTCGTGCCGCCGGCCCGCACCATCCGGCTCCGCACCATCCGGCTCCGCCCCGCCCCGCACCGCCTCGCCCCACCGAGAGGAAGACCGTGCAGCCGCCGCCCGCGCCGATCCTGATCGAGAACGTGCGCGTCTTCGACTCCCTCGGCTCCGTGCTGACCCCGCCGACGGCGGTGCTCATCCAGGACCGGAGGATCAAGGCGATCGGCACGGTGCGTCCGCCGACGGGGACCGTCGTCATCGACGGCGGCGAACGGGTGCTCATGCCCGGCCTGACCGACGCCCACGTCCACCTCTTCGCGGTCGGGACCTCCCTCGCGGGCCTGACCACCGGCCCCACGGGCACCGGCTACTACAACGCGCTCGCCCAGGCCGAGCGGATGCTGATGCGCGGCTTCACCACCGTCCGGGACATGGCCGGCGACGTGGCCTCGCTGCGGCAGGTCCTGGACGCCGGGACGTTCCCCGGCCCGCGCGTCTACCCCAGCCAGGCGGCGATCTCCCAGACCTCCGGACACGGCGACTTCTCCGACGTCCACGAGAGCGCGAGCACCTTCTCCTGCGGTGCGCACGCCCGCGCCGAGCAGATCGGCTTCCTGCGGGTCGCGGACGGCCGCGACCAGGTGCTCGCGGCGGTGCGCGAGCAGCTGAAGCGGGGTGCCTCCCAGATCAAGGTCATGGCGGGCGGCGGGGTGACGTCCGCCTACGACCCGCTGGACGTGCTGCAGTACACGCCTGACGAGCTCAGCGCCGCCGTCGAGGCCGCCACGGACTGGGGCACCTACGTGTCCGCGCACGTCTACAACGACGAGGGCATCCGCCGCGCGGTCGCCGCCGGGATCAGGTCGATCGAGCACGGCCATCTCGCCGCCGGCCCCGACACCCTTGAGCTGATGGCGGACGAGGGCGTGTGGCTGAGCACCCAGCCCTTCATCGAGAGCGACCACGAGCAGGCCGATCCGGAGCACGCCGCGAAGAACGCGCAGGTGTGCGCCGGCGTCGTGGACACCTTCGCCTGGGCCCGGGAAGCGGGCACGAGGATCGCCTTCGGCACCGACCTGCTGCTCGAACCCGAGAAGGCAGGCCTCCAGAACGAGATGCTCACCCGGCTGTCCACCCGCTTCGGGTTCCGGCCCGCCGAGGCGCTGAGCATCGCCACCTCCGGCAACGCCGCGCTCTTCCGGCTCTCCGGCGAGCGGGACCCCTACAAGGCGGCCCGGCTCGGCGAGATCACGGTCGACGCCTGGGCGGACGTCCTCCTCGTCGAGGGCGATCCCACCGAGGACCTCACCGTCCTCGGCGACCCGGAGCGGAACCTCGCCGTCATCATCAAGGACGGCCGCATCCACAAGAACACCCTCGGCTGACGGACCGGCGGGCCGGGCCGGGCACCGTGCCGCCGGACGAAAGGAAGATCCCCGTGCGCGGAAGCGTCCTCTCCTTGGTCTGTGCCGCCTCGATGGCGCTGGCCTGCCCTCTTCTGGGCGCACTGCCCGTCCCGGCCCGGGCCTCAGCCCCGGTACCCACCGGAGCGGTACCGGCCTCGCCGGCCGGGGCCGCCGGCTCGTTCACGGTCAGCGCCCAGGACTGCGGACCCTGGGGCTGCCAGTACGCGCCGCCCTACTTCGTCCTGGACGACCCCGCCGGCTGCCACGCGGTGCCGCCCGCCCCCGCGACGCTCAGCTCGCGGTGGACGCGGTGGTGGAACGGCACGGACCGGAACGCGTACCTGTTCACCGACGGCGAGTGCACCGGGGTGGCCGACGCGGTCCTGGACGCGAAGTCAGGGATCGAGTTCGGCCAGGCCCCGTACCGCTCGATCCGCTTCGACTGAGCGCCGGGGTGGCGGCGGATGCCCTGCGGCTTCACGCGTCGCGCGTCACTCGTCGCGCGCCAGGGGTCACGGACGCGTCGTGCCGGTTCGCGTCCGGCAACGGAAGAACAGTTCGGGGTCGCCCTCGTCGAGGCCGTGGAGAAACCCGGCCGGCTCCCACCCGGCCCGTTGCAGCAGCCGCTGCATCGGCAGGTTGGAGACGTTGGTGGAGGTGAACAGCTTGGGGGTCTCGCACGAGGCCGCCGCGGCGTCCAGCAGCAGGCCGCCGACTCCCGTGCGACGGGCGGACGGTGAGACCATCAGCAGCGTGACGAAGCCCTGCTCGAAGAACGTGTACTCGGTCACGCAGTAGCCGAGCGGTCCGGACGGCCCCTCCGCCACGATTCCTTCCGCCACGATTCTTTCCGCCACGATCACCAGGCCCTGACGGCACCACCGGCGGATGCTCGCCGCCCGCTCCTCGTCGCCTCCGGCCGCGACCGAATCGAAGGCGATCAGCGCCTCCGCGTCTGCCTCCGCGTTCGACTGGCTGACGCGACGTACGACGAGGCCGCCAAGGTCCGCTGCATCCATGGGGCCATGCCGCCTGGTCACGAGCTCGACGGCGGGAACAGCGTCCGCAGCGCCAAGTCGGCCATCTGGCACAGCTGTTCGCGGGTGTGGCCGCTCGCCGCCTGCACGGCGATGCCATCGGTGACGGTGTGGACCAGCTGGGCCAGGACCCGTGGATCGCGGTCCGCCGGCAGGTCGGCGGCCTGCTCGAAGCGCCGGCGCAGCGCGGCCTCGCCGGCCATCCGTCGGGCGATCACCTCCTGGCGGACCGGTTCGGAGTCCGGGGCGCAGGCGTGGACGCTGTTGACGCTCAGGCAGCCGCGGGGCGTGTGCGGTCCGGTGGTCAGCTCGACGGCCCCGAGGAGCAGCCGTTCGACGACGGCCCGGGCGGTGGGTGCCTCCAGGGCCTCGGCGGCGAAGGCTCCGGGGCCGGCGACGTAACGGTCGAGGGCGTGGCGGAACAGCTGTTCCTTGTTGCCGAAGGCCGCGTAGAGGCTGGGCCGGTTGATGCCCGTCGCCGTGGTCAGGTCCGACAGGGACGTCCCCTCGTAGCCCTGCCGCCAGAAGACCTCCAGCGCCCGGTCGAGCGCGGTGTCCGGGTCGAAGGCGCGTGGGCGACCGCCTGGCATTCCGTACCTCCTGAGTTTCTTACCTATCGGTACGTTACCCCTTGTGTCCCGGCTCCCTCCGGTCTAGTTTTGGATCGATCGGTACAAAACTGGGGAGGACGCATGATCAGGGTCGGGATCGTCGGAGCCGGCGGCTGGGCCGGGGAGTCACACCTGCCCGCACTCGCCGGACTCGACGGGTTCGAGGTGACCGCCGTCGCGACGACCAAACAGGCCAGCGCCGACAGGGCGGCCGCCGCGCACGGCGTACCCCTCGCCTTCGCCGACGCCGGAGCCCTCGCCGCCCACCCCGACGTGGACCTCGTCGTGGTGTCGGTCAAGACGCCCGGGCACGCGCGGGTGATCAGGGCCGCGCTGGCGGCGGGCAAGCACGTGCTCTCCGAGTGGCCGCTCGGCGTGGACGCCGCGGAGGCGGAGGAGCTCGCCCGGGCGGCCGCCGAGGCCGGGGTCGTCCACGCGGTGAACCTCCAGGGGCACCACTCCCCGGACGCCCGGTACGTCGCCGACCTGGTCGCCGGCGGTGCGATCGGCCGGCTCGAATCGGCGGTCCTGGTCGCCGCCGGCGACCCGTTGGGCGGCCCCCGGATCGCGCCCGAGCTGGCCTGGTCCACCGACCCGGCCGCGGGCACGTCACTCCTGACCATCATGGCCGGCCACTTCCTGGCCACCCTGGACCGGATGGCGGGCAGGCTGGTCGAGGTCTCCGCCCGGCTGCCCCGCCCGTACGACCGGGTCGAGGTCACGGGCACCGGACGGACGGTGCCCAACGGCGTACCCGCCCAGGTGCTGCTCCACGGCCTCCTGGAGAACGGCGCCACCGCGTCCGTCGCCGTGCACGGCGGCAGCGGAAGCCCCGACGGGTTCCTCGTCAAGCTCGTCGGCTCCGAAGGCGCCCTGACGGCCACCCCCACCAGGCCGGGCCGGTACCTGCACTGGACCGACTGGGACATCCGGGTCGACGGCGAGCGGGTGGCGGTGCCCGAGGACTACCGGACCGCCCCCTTCGACCCCGCCGCCGGACCGGTCGCCAACGTCGCGGCCGTCTACCAGGAGATCGCCCGGGCGATCGCCGAAGGCCGTCGGCCCCACCCGGACTTCCACGCCGCCGCGGCCCACCACCGGGTGCTCGCCGCCATCGAACGCGCAGCGCGGAGCGGCGTCGCGGAGAAGGTCCGCTGACGGTTCCGGGCCGTCGGTGCCGGCCGGGGTGAGGAACCCCCCGATCCGGGCAGACGCTCCTTGCGGGACCGCCGCGCCGCTGCCCCGGTCCGCACCTGCCCGGGTCAGGGACGCCCGGCGCACCCGATCGACCTGGCGCCCCGACTGATCTGGCACTTGACCGGCCTGGCACGTGACCGACCTGGAAGGAGGCCGCCATGACCGCACGGATCGCCTACCGGCGGATCTACGAGGAAGCCTCGCCCCAGGACGGGCAGCGGGTGCTCGTCGACCGGGTCTGGCCGCGCGGGATGAGGAAGGAGGACGCCGGCCTGGACGAGTGGCTGCGCGACGTCGCCCCCTCGACCGAACTGCGCCACTGGTACGGCCACGACCCGGAGCGCTTCGCCGAGTTCCGCCGCCGCTACCGGGCCGAACTGCGGGACGCGCGACACCGAGAGGCGGCCGGACACCTGCGCGACCTCGCCGCCCACGACAAGCTCACCCTGCTGACGGCCACCAAGGACGCGGACCACAGCCAGGCCGCCGTTCTCGCCGAATGGCTGGCCCAGGGGAGCCGCTGACCGACGCCGGTCCCGGGCCGCGGCGCGAGGGCTCTCACCGGTCCACGCCTCCCATCACCGGGTCGATGCTCGCCACCGCGACGATCACGTCCGCGACCTGCCCGCCCTCGCACATCGCGGCGATCGTCTGCAGGTTGGTGAACGACGGATCGCGGAAGTGGACCCGGTACGGTCGTGTGCCGCCGTCGGAGACGACGTGGGCGCCCAGCTCGCCCCTGGCGGACTCGACCGCCGCGTAGGCCTGCCCCGCCGGGACGCGGAAGCCCTCCGTCACCAGCTTGAAGTGGTGGATCAGCGCCTCCATGGACTCGCCCATGATCTTGCGGATGTGGTCGATGGAGTTGCCCAACCCATCTGGTCCCAGGGCCAGTTGGGCGGGCCAGGCGATCTTCTTGTCCGCCACCATGACCGGGCCGGGAGTCAGCCGGTCCAGGCACTGCTCGACGATCCGCAACGACTGGCGCATCTCCTCCAGCCGGATCAGGAAGCGGCCGTAGGAGTCGGCGCTGTCGGCGATCGCGACCTCGAAGTCGTAGTCCTCGTAACCGCAGTACGGGTCGCTCTTGCGCAGGTCGTGCGGCAGGCCGGTGGCCCGCAGGATCGGACCGGTGGCACCGAGGGCCAGACAGCCGGCCAGGTCCAGGAAGCCGACGTCGACCAGCCGGGCCCTGAAGGCCGGGTTGTGGGTCGCCAGCTTGTCGTACTCGGGCAACCGCGAGCGCAGCAGCTTCACGCCCGCGCGGATCTGGTCCGGCGCGCCCGGGGGCAGGTCCTGCACCAGGCCGCCCGGCCGGACGTAGCCGTGGTTCATGCGCAGGCCCGTCACCAGCTCGAAGATGTCGAGGACGACCTCGCGGTCCCGGAAGCCGTAGACCATCAGCGTGGTGGAGCCGATCTCCATCCCGCCGGAGGCCAGCGCCACCAGGTGCGAGGAGATCCGGTTGAGCTCCATCATCAGCACCCGGATGACACTCGCCCGCTCCGGGACATCGCCGGTGATGTCGAGCAACCTCTCCACCGCCAGGCAGTAGGCCGTCTCGTTGAACAGCGGCATCAGGTAGTCCATCCGGGTCACGAAGGTGGTGCCCTGGACCCAGTTGCGGAACTCCATGTTCTTCTCGATGCCGGTGTGGAGGTAGCCGATGCCGCAGCGAGCCTGTCTCACCGTCTCGCCGTCGATCTCCAGGATCAGCCGCAGCACCCCGTGGGTGGACGGGTGCTGAGGGCCCATGTTGACGATGATGCGTTCGTCGTCGGCCCGGCCGACCGCCTCGACCACCTCGCCCCAGCCGCCGCCCGTGACGGTGTAGACGCGGCCCTCGGTCGTGTCCCGTTCTTCCGCCGACTCGTGCTCGATGCCGCTCATCAGCCGTAAGACCTCCGCCCGGGGTCGCCGGTCGCGCCCGTGGGCCCGTGCCGCGGCCCGCCCCGGCCGACCGGCCCTCGCACCGGCCACGCGGGCGTACCTCGACGGCACGGACCGCTCCAGTCCAGGATCGCGCACATCCGCCATGACCACCCGCCCTGGCCGGCAGTGCGGCAGACGCGGCCGTACCGACCGCTGAGGGGATCAAGCTCGCCGGCATCGACCACTGGTGCGGTCGGCTGTGCCCGCTCCCGCCCCGGCTGCGCACCCTCATGGGCGGCTTCCACCGCGGCTTGATCACCCTGGCGCCGGCCTCACCCGTTACGAGAGAGTGGACCGACCGGATCCACGCCCAGGGAGTCCCTCTGTGACGACAGTTCTCCGCCGCTACGAGGCCGGAAGCCTTCCGGCCGACCACGCGCAGCTGCTCGGCCGCCGGTGCCGCCGCCGGAGGATGCGGGGAGTAACCGCCGTGTCGCCGAGAGCTGATTCACCGGGTGCGGATGACGGCGGAGGCCGCCAAGATGGAGTTACCGCACCCTGACGACGCGGACCTGGTCGCCCGCAGGTCCTGCCCGTGAAGGCCGTGCAACAGGGGATGACCTCCTGGGTGGGACGGAAGCTCCGTGAGTGTCGTTGTGGCGGGTGCGGGTCCAGCGGCCGGTGCTCGGGCCAGGTGAGGGAGGTCTGGTCGCCGGGCCGTCTTTCTGCGGAATCGAGGAACCGCTGTGGATGACAGCCTGCACCCAACCGTGACCGACCCGGAGTTCTACCAGGTCGTCTTCGAGAACGACAAGGTACGGGTCGTGGAACTCCGCGATGTCCCGGGCGCGCGTACCCGTCGGCACCGTCATCCCGACAGTGTGCTGATCACGTTGAGCGCCTTCCGCAGGCGCATGACGACCGACGGGAACACCGTCGAGGTGGACCGTGCCCCGTTCGAGGCGGGATGGATGGCCGGGCTCACCCACGTCGGGGAGAACGTGGGGGACACCCCGACGCACGTGTTGTTCGTGGAGATCAAGTAGGCCGTCGGAGCAGGGATCGGCTCGGAACGAGGAAACGAGGAAACGAGGATCAGCGCGTCCCCACGTCCAGCGTCCAGTAGTGCTGGATCTCGGTGCTGCCCGGCGGCCGGGCCTGGTGGAAGTACCCCGGGCCGGCGTCCACAGCCGCGCAGTCGAGGATGAGGTTGCGGTGCGCCCAGTGCCAGGCCGAGTCCCGCTGCATCCAGTACTCCACCGCCTGGGCGGGGCTGGGGGCGGGTTCGGGCTGTCCCCACTGGAAGTAGACGTTCTCCGCACGGAAGGTGTGGTAGCCCGCGAGGTCCATGGGTTCGCCGCTCTCCCACACCAGCTTCCCGTCGGGGCCCCGGTGCATGTTGGAGTCCTGCTGGACCTGGGCGCTGGGAACGGTGGCCAGGTAGGCGCTGTGCTGGTAGGCGATGTCCCTGAGCTGCTGGGAGAACCGGAAGGGGTTGGGGCAGGCGGTCAGCTTCGCCTCTCCCAGCGGATCGGGTTCGAGGAGGGGGTACAGCTCCGGGTGCGTCCGTGCTTGGTTGACCAGGTCGAAGAGCTGCTGTTCCAGCGGATCGGTCGTGGGGCCGGCGCCCGAGGTGATCTGTCCGATCCGGTCGCCGGAGTACTCGGTGAACCACAGGTTCCCGTCCGGTCCGGCCGCGATGCCGTACGGGTGGCCGTCCGCGGTGGGCAGGGGGTACTCGGTGACGGCTCCGGTCGGGGTGATCCGCCCGATCCGGCCGCCCGTGGAATCGGTGAACCACAGGTTGCCGTCGGCCCCGGAGGCGATGGCGTACGGGGAGCTGCCCGGGTTGGGCAGGGGGTACTCGGTGACGGCTCCGGTCGGGGTGATCTGTCCGATCCGGCTGCCCCTGGACTCGGTGAACCACAGGTTCCCGTCCGGTCCGGCCACGATGCCGGCCGGCCCGCTGTCGGGGTCCGGCAGGGGGAACTCGGTGACGGACCCCGCCGGGGTGATCCGCCCGACCTTGCCGCCCCAGTACTCGGTGAACCACAGGTTCCCGTCCGGCCCCGCCACGATCCCCAGCGGGCGACCGCCGGTGGTGGGCACCGGGAACTCGGTGATGGTCCCGGCCGGGGTGATCCGCCCGATCGTGCCGCCCCAGTACTCGCTGAACCACACGTTGCCGTCGGGCCCGGCGGTGATGCCGAACGGGAAGGCGTCCGAGTGGGGGACGGGGAACTCGGTGATGGACCCGGCCGGGGTGATCCGCGCGAGCGCGCCGCCGAAGTACTCGGTGCACCACAGGTTGCCGTCGGGTCCGGCCGCGATGCCGAAGGGGAGGCTGACCGCGGTGGGCAGGGGGAACTCGGTGACGGCTCCCGCCGGGGTGATCTGCCCGATCCGGCTGCCGGTGGACTCGGTGAACCACACGTTGCCGTCCGGCCCGCCCGTGATCCCGAGCGGATGGCTGTTCACGACGGGCACGGGGTACTCGGCGATGGACCCGTCCGGGGTGACCTGACCGATCACACCGTTGTCGTACTCGGTGAACCAGAGGTTCCCGTCCGGTCCCACGACGATCCCGGTCGGCCCGCTGTCCACAGGGGGCAGGGGGAACTCGGTGACGGTCCCGTCCGGGGCCATCCGCCCGACCTTGCCGCCGAGGTACTCGGTGAACCACAGGTCGCCGTCCGGCCCCGCCACGATCCCGGAGGGCTGGCTGCCCGCCGTGGGCACGGGGAATTCGGTGACGGTCCCGTCCGGGGTGATCCGTCCGATCCGGTTGCCGGCGCCCTCGGCGAACCACAGGTTGCCGTCCGGGCCGGCCGTGATGTCCCACGGGGAGCTGTTCGCGGTGGGCACGGGGAATTCGGTGGTGGTCCCGTCCGGGGTGATCCGTCCGATCCGGTCGCCGGTGGACTCGACGAACCACACGTTGCCGTCCGGGCCGGCCGTGATCCCCGTCGGCCCGCTGCCCGCGTCGGCCAGCGGGTGTTCGGTGACGGTTCCGTCCGGGGTGATCCGCCCGATCACACCGTTGTTGTACTCGGCGAACCACAGGTTGCCGTCCGGTCCGGCGGTGATGCCCCACGGGAAGCTGTTCGCTGTGGGGACGCGGTATTCGGTGACGGTCCCGTCCGGGGTGATCCGCCCGATCATGCCGCTGTCGTACTCGGTGAACCACAGGTTGTTGTCCGGGCCGGCCGTGATCCCCGTCGGCCCGCCGTCCGGGGTGGGCAGGGGGTACTCGGTGACGGCCCCGCCCGGGGTGATCTGCCCGATCAGCCCCCTGTCGTACTCGGTGAACCAGAGGTTGCCGTCGGGCCCGACCGCGAGGTCCCAGGGGTAGGAGGAACTGCCCGGGGTGGACAGGGGGCATTCGGTGACGATCCCGGGGAGGGCCGCGGCCGGCGCGCCCGCCCGGAGGGAGTGGGTGCGGAGGCCTCGACGAAGGCCGTCCGGGGTGAAGGGTGTGGGCATGGGAAGACCTCATCCGCGTCCAGCGCGGCACCGGCCCCGATGCAACCGGTACAACCGGTACAGGGGCGTCGCCGCGGCGTGGTGGCCGCCCGAGCCGTGCCCGGTGCCCAAGGCGGCGCCCACCCGGGGCGAGCTGCTCGTGGTCGCGTCCTGGGCGCGAAGTGCGTGGGACCAGCACGGCGGGGGTTCGACACCCGTCCTGCTTCCACGTTCAGCCTGTTACGCCGAATGGGTGATCGCAACTCGCGCGGTCCCCGCTCTGTGGACGGCGGGGCGGACGCCCTTCGGCCGCTACTCCGGGACGGCCGTGTCCTCGCCCACGAACAGGCCCGCGACGACCGCCCGATCGTCCTCTACGGGCTCAGCGCCGGCGGCATGCTCACCTACCACGTCGCCGCCAAGGCCGCCCGCGGCACCCTGCGGGGCATCGTCGGCATGACCTTCCTCGACCAGCGCGACCAGCAGGTCCGCGACGAGACCTCCCACGACAAGCTCACCGCCCGCGCCGGCGTCCCCCTCATGGGCGTGATCGCCAAGACCCCCGCCGCCTCCGCCAAGTACCCGATGAGCCTGGCCTCCAAGATGTCCGCCCTCGCCAACAACCCGGACGCCATGAAGGTCCTCATGAAGGACCCCACGTCCGCCGCCAACCGGGTCAGCGTCCGCTTCCTCGACAGCTACGCCACCTACGCCCCCGCCGTGGAGCCGCCCGAGTTCGACGCCTGCCCCATCCTGCTCACCCAGCCCGCCGAGGACCGCTGGACCCCCCACCACCTGAGCGTGCCCGTCCTGTCCCGCATCACCAAGGTCCCCGTCGACACCGTCATGCTGGAGAACGCCGGCCACTACCCCCTCGAAGAGCCGGGCCTGAAGCAGATGGAGGACGCCATCGCCGACTTCGTCACCAGGAACACCGCCTGACCGGCACCGGAGCCGACCACCTTCGGCCGTACCGCCCTGGGCGGAGGCGGGCGTGCGCCGACACGAGGCCGAGCCGGCCCGCGTGGGCCGCCCGGGCACCGGCGGCGCGGGTGGCCCCGGCGGCATTGAGGGCGGCGCACGCCCCCGGCTGCTCCCGAGCGCCGTATCGCCCGGAGTGGTGCTGCGCCAGGATGGGCCGGCCGGTCGTATCCGCCGCATCCAGGAGGGCCACATGGGTCAGCACGAGAAGCCGCCGCCGCCCCCGCAGGAGGGGACGCCGCCGCCGAACAACTCGGACAGCCAGGTCCCGCCGCCACCGCCGGGCACCGGGAAGCGGAAGAAGTGACGGTCGGCGAGGACGCGCGGGCGGCCGGGTGCCGTGAGCGCCTGGACGCGGAGATGGAACGGCTCGGGGAGTGGCCGGAGGATTCGCCGTGGCTGCGTGCGGCCTTCGCCGCGCTGCCGCGCGAGCGGTTCGCTCCGGGCCGGCTGTGGCGGTGGGACGGCTGGGCCTACGTGCCGGTGGATCTGCCGATCGATCCGGACGGGTGGTTCGCGGAGCTCTACTCCGCGCCGTACTCCGCGGCCGTCACCCAGGTCACCGACGGCCGCCCGTCCTCGTCGCTGTCCGCGCCGTCCGTGGTCGCGGACATGCTGGACAGCCTCCGGCTCGAACCCGGGCAACGGGTGTGGGACGTCGGCACCGGGCAGGGCTGGACGGCGGCGTTGGCCGCTTGGCGGGCCGGGCCCGGCCTGGTGGTCTCCACCGAGGTCGACGAGCGGCTGGCCGGGTTCGCCCGCTCCAGGCTCGCCGCCGCCGGCCTCGACGTCGAGGTGCGGGTGGGCAGTGGCACCGACGACGGCGTGCCCGGCGGCGGCCGGGTCGACCGGTTGCACGCGACCTACGCCGTCGAGAGCGTGCCCTGGTCGTGGGTGGAGGCGGTCGTGCCGGGCGGGCGGATCGTCTACCCCTGGGGGCGGCTCGGACACGTCGCCCTCACCGTCGCGGACGACGGCGCCGGCGCCCGGGGCTGGGTCCAGGGCCTGGCACAGTTCATGGGCGACCGGACGGACCCCGGCCACGCGAACACCGCGGGCCCGGCCTACGCCGCCGTGCGCGGCGACGCCGAGCCGGAGGCCCGCCGGGCCCTGGACCGTGACCCGGCCGTCCTGGAGAAGGACTGGCACCTGCGGTTCGCGTTGCGCGTCGCCGTTCCTGACGCCGTGTTGTCCACCGGGCAGGGGCAGGGGCAGGGGCAGTGCGAGGGCGGACCGGTCGTCCTGGTCCACGACGGGGACCGCTCGTGGGCCGAGCTGCGCCCGGACGCGGGCGGCCGTCCGGTGCTGTGGCAGGGCGGCCCGCGCCGCATCGGCGACGAGGTGCTGGCCGCCTGGGCCCGGTGGGAGGACCTCGGACGCCCGGACCTGTACGACTACGGCGTCACCGTCACCCCCGACGCCCAGTGGGCGTGGCAGGGCGACCCGGACACCGGCCCCCGGTGGCCGATCGGAGGCCTGCACCCCGCCACGCGGTGACCGTCCCGGCGGTCACTGGGGTGCCGTTGGGCATGGCCGGGCGCCGATACTCCGTTGCCCGACCGGGAACCGGTTCGACAGCATGGCGCCATGCAGCGACACGAGCACGCCGGACCGGCGGCACTGCGCGCCATGCAGAGCCTGGCCACCCGGACCTTTCCGGCGACCGGCTACCACCACATCGGTGACCTCACCTGGAACTGGTGCCTGGCCCTCGATCGCACCGACCAGTGCCCGACGGCCGTCTGGACGGAGGGCGGACGGACGCTGGCCTGGGGCTGGCTGGAACCGCCCGACACCCTGATGTTCCAGGTCGACCCGGAGCACCCGGACCTGGCTCACGAGGTCCTCGCCTGGGTCGGGCGCAAGGCCTCGGGGCCGCTGAGCGTCGATGTCGCCGAGACCGAACCACATCTGATCGAGGCGTTGGAACAGCGCGGATACACCCGGGCCGCCGACGGCCCGTTCATGACGGGCCTCGGCCGCCCCCTCGCCGGCCTGCCGGCCGTCCCGCACCTGCCGGACGGCTACTCGATCCACCCCCAGCGCGGCCCCGCCGACGTGGCGGGCCGGGCGGCGGCGCACCGCGCCGCCTTCGGATCGACCCGGATCACCTTCGAACGGCACGTCCGCATGCGGGACACCTGGCCCTACCGGCCCGAACACGACCTCGTCGTGACCTCGCCCGCCGGGGACGTCGTCGCCTACTGCCAGGGCTGGTACGACTCCGCCAACGGAATCGGCTCGTTCGAACCCGTCGGCACCCACCCGGACCACCGCCGCCTCGGCCTCGCCCGGGCCGTGTGCACCGCGGTACTGCACGCCTTCGCCGACGCCGGGGGCCACGCGGCCGTCGTCCACTCCCGTGGCGATGGCGCGTACCCCGTCCCCAAACGGCTCTACGAGTCCATGGGGTTCACCGCGTACACCCGCACCCGTACCTACACCGGCGCACCGACCGGTTGAGACAGCCGGCTGAGACGGCAGGGCCACTGGTGCGGCGGGGCGCGGGAGGTGCGGCCCTCGCCGGGGGCGGTGTCGAGGGTGAGGCGGCCCCCGTGGGTGGTGACGAGGGCTCGGGGGATGGCGATGGCGAGGCCGAGGCCGGAGCCGCCGGTGGTGCGGTCACGGGAGCCGTCGGTGCGGTGGAAGCGGTCGAAGACCCGTTCGTGTGCGGCGGACCGGACCGCCGCCACCGCGTTCGATTCGTAGGGCCGCCCGGGTTGAGTGGCCCCGCCAGGTGAGTGTGGTCGTCAGTCGCCCGGCGGATACGCCCCGTTTGAAACGAAGATGGTTTTCATAACCATACTTTCGACCCGCTGGCCGGGAGTGCGGCGTGACGCCTTGTCAGGCGTTCTCGGCCTTCCTACGAAAGGAACCCACGTGATCGCCAAGCTCGGTATGGGGCTGGCCGGTGCTACGACTGCCGTGACACTCCTGGGTGTCGGCAGTCCGGCCCTGGCGATGCCCGCTGACGGAATGGGCCCCGCGTGTGCCAAGCACCCCACTCACTGCGGCAAGGAACCCGCCGGCGCACCGAGTGCCGGGTCATCGGCCCCGACGGCGCCCCGGCCCCTCGACCCGGGGGTCCTGCAGCCCGGCGTCCCGGCGGTGCCCCGGCCCGCCGACCCGGGGGTCCTGCAGCCCGGCCTCACGGGGACCCCCCGGCCCGCCGACCCCCCGCTGTTCGCGGATCCGCTGTCCGCGCTCACGACGGACCCGACGACCGCACGCCCGGGAAGCGCCCTGCGGGTGCGCACGTCGGCGCCCTGCGCGAGCGGGCCGGAGACCGCCGTCTCGCCCGCGTTCGCGGCGGCGGTCCTGCTGTCGCCCTCCAGCCCCGCCGGCGAGGCCGTCATCCTGCCGACCGTGGCTCCGGGGAGCTACCCCATCACCGCCACCTGCGGCGGCGTCACCGTCGCCGTCGGCACCGTCACCATCGCGCCCGCCACCGCCCTTCCCGCGGGCGGCGGTTGGGGCGCGGACCGGGACGACGTCGGGCCTGCCGTGGCCGCCGTGGCCGCCTACGGTGTGCTCGCGCTGACCGGCGGCGTCGCCACGGTCGCCGCACTGCGACGGGTCCGTCGCCGGATCGGTCGGCGTGCGGTCAGTGCCTGATCGCCGGCCGCGCCGGGTCCGACGGGTCTGCGAAGCCCTGTCAGGCGCGCTGCTGTTCATCGCCCTGGCCGGAGCCGCCCGGAACGCCTTCCTCGTTCCCGGGCCAGGACCGTCCGCCCCGGCGCGGCCGGCCCCCCGCGCGCCGTCCTCCGACGTCGCCACCCCCACCCAGACCCCCACGTCCACGTCCACCCCCGGGGGGCGTCCCGCCGATGTCCACGCCCCGCTGTCGCCCTCCACGCCGTTGCGCGTGGGCATCGCCTCGATCAAGCTCGACGCCGCCCTGCTGGCGCTGGGCACCGACCCCAAGGGCAGTCCGGAACTCCCGCCCTACACCATGCCGGAGACGGCGGCCTGGCTGCGCGACACCCCGACACCGGGCGCCGTCGGGGCCGCCGTGCTGGCCGGCCACGTCGACACCCCGACCGGACCGGCGGTGTTCTGGAAGCTGTCCGCCGTCCCCGCCGGCGCGACCGTCGACATCACCCGCATCGACGGCTCCACCGCGACCTTCACGGTGGACCGGGTCAAGGCCTTCCCCCGCAGCACCTTCCCGGCCGATCTCGTCTACGCCCCCACCGCGGCGGCCGAGTTGCGCATCGTCACCTGCGGCGGCACCTACGACCGCGCCCACCACGAGTACTCCGACAACGTGGTCCTCTTCGCCCATCTCACGGGTGCGCATTGACGGCGCTCGCGGCACCCGCCGCACGGTTCGGCCGACGGCGCACGGGCGGCAGCGCACGGCCGACGGCGCACGGGCGGTGGGGAAACCCCTTCGACAGGCGGGTGCCCGAGCCGCTGGGATGGTCCCACTGCCCGCCGTACGAGACGGGCCCACCCCGGGAGTTGCCCGTGGCGAGGGGGAGAGCCGTGGACCACTGACCCGCGATCGACGCCGCACTGGCCAGGCGCCTGGGCGACGCGCAGTTCCCGCAGTGGGCCGGGCTGCCCCTGCGGCCGCTCGACCAGGCCGGTTCGGACCACGTGATCCACCGGCTGGGCGAGGAGCTGACCGTCCGGCTGCCCCGCCATCAGGACGCCATCGGTCAGGCCGCCAAGGAGTACGCGTGGCTTCCCCGGCTCGCCCCGCACCTGCCGCTGGCCGTCCCGGTGCCGGTCGCGGTGGGTGAGCCCGGCTTCGACTGTCCCTGGCCGTGGGCGGTGTCCCGCTGGCTGGAGGGCGCGGTGGCGACGGCCGGGGCCCTGGCCGACTCGCCCCGGGCCGCCGTCCGCCTGGCGGAGTTCCTCACCGCGCTCCAGGGCCTCGGGACGGAGAACGCCGGCGGCGAACTGACCGGCGAGCTCACCGGCGAGCCGTTGACCGACCGGGACAGTGCGACGCGGGCCGCCATCGCCGAGGTCGCGGACGTCTTCGACGCCGCGGCGATGACGGAGCTGTGGGACGCGGCGCTGCGCGCCCCCGGATGGGACCGCCCGCCGGTCTGGTTCCACGGCGACTTCCACACCGGCAACCTGCTGACCACCGGCGGCCGCCTCAGCGCGGTCATCGACTTCGGCGGGCTCGGTGTCGGCGACCCGGCCCGCGACCTCACGATCGCCTTCACCCTGATGTCCGCCGGCGGCCGGGCCGCCTTCCGCGACGCGCTCGGCGTCGACGACGCCACCTGGACCAGGGGGCGCGGCTGGGCCCTGGCCACCGGCCTGAACGCCTACACCTCCTACGCCGCCGTCGACGCCCGGGTCGCCGCGCAGACCACCCGTCAGATCACCGAGGCCCTGATCGGCTGAGCGGCTTCGAGCCTCTGGTGGGGATGCCTCCTTGACGCCGTCGAAGGCGAGGCGGTCGACGACCCGGCCACCGGCCGCACCCGCGTGACCCGTGAATGATCGACCGTGTTCGAACGGACGTGATCGAACAGTGCCGTGGAGCCCGCGTTCGACGCGGGTTCCACGGCCGGGGCGAGGCGGTGTGCGGCATATCCGCCGGGACTCGGGGGAGCCCCCGTTCCGGCGGCTCCGTCGAGGGCTGGGCCGGCCGCCGGCGGGGTGCGCGCGGCGTGCCGTGCCGGGCCTGGTTTTTAGTACCAGTGGTGGTTCTGCCAGAAGTTCCAGGCGGCGTTCGGGTTGCCGTAGCGGGTGTTCATGTAGTCCAGCGCCCACTTGATCTGGGTGGAGGGGTTGGTCTTCCAGTCCGCGCCGGCCGAGGCCATCTTGGAGGCGGGCAGCGCCTGGCCCAGGCCGTAGGAGCCCGAGCTCGGGTTGGTCGCGGTGACGTTCCAGCCCGACTCGTGGGAGATGATCTGGCTGAACGAGGCCAGCTGGTCCGCCGGGACGATCCGGGCGGCGAGGGCCTGCGGGGAGGCGTCCGCGGCGGAGGCGACGGAGGGGACCACGGCGGCACCCAGGGCGGTCAGACCGGCGGCGCCGGCGAGGATCGCGGCAGAGGTGCGCATACGGAGCTTGAAAGCGGGCATGTAGAGCAAGACCTCAATCGGGTTGGGCCGGTGTCACACCCCGTTTCGACCGTGGCCGGACAGGGGCCAGACGGTCGCGGGGTGTGCCTCGGCAGGAAGCCGTCCACCGGCGGGACAGGGGCCGGTGTGGCTGGCGACGAATGCCAAGGTGCCAGACCGGATCGGTGGCGGCCAAGACCCTCTCGCTACGATCCGCCGTCGTAGCCGACGGACCGGCTCCGATTCGAAGGAGAGGTCGCGTCGGGTGCCTCGAACCCCGCTGACCTGCGTGAACGTCTCCCAAGTCTTGGCAAAAGGCAGGCAAAACGGACAGTGCTAGCCGTCGTCGTCCATCGCATCCGGGTGTGAGCGCCCTCACCGCCCCGGGCACGGCGGCATCGCTGACCGGCCGGTCGCCGTCACACCGGGTCACCGTCGACCGGTCC
>NZ_JBHUAF010000160.1:0-18144 GCF_042789895.1 Kitasatospora sp. NPDC056783 | reverse complement strand
GGGCGGCCCGGCATCAGGCGGCCCGGTGGAAGAAGAACGGATCGATGGACGGCGCCACCCTGGTCACGCCGTCCGTGCTGAGCAGCTGGTGGGTGGTGAAGTTGGCGTTGCGCTGGTACGTCACGCCGACCGGGAAGTTGGCCCGGTCCGGGGTGTTGTTGCCGGCGAAGACGCCGTAGAAGTCCGTCCCGACCGTGACCATCCGGATGTAGTCGCCGAGGTACGGCAGCTGCGATCCCGCCGGGGGGACGTTGCCCGGGGCCTGGTGCAGCACCTGGCTCTCGGTGGTCACGAAGCCGTCGGAGGTCAGCTCCAGGACCGTCGACCACTGGTTGTGGACCAGTTGCTGGTAGACCAGCCCGACCAGACCGGCGGAGTTGACCGCGAACGACGGGTTCTTGCCGTCGATCACGTCCGCGCGGGCCGTCGACCAGGTCTGCCCCCGGTCGGTCGAGTGCAGGCTGTGGAGCACGTAGTCGGTGGGAGTGGTGCCGCCGAGGTTGTCGCAGTAGGCGATCCACACGCTGTTGGAGTCCGTGGGATCCACCGCGATGGACAGGTCCGCGCCGGTGCGTTCCTGGCCGAGGGTGCGCAGTTGCGGGTCGAACCGGACCTTCCGGGCGGTGACGGCGCGCTGGCCGGCCGTGCCGTCGGCCGAGTCGAGGAGGTCCTCGAAGGGGGCCGGCCCGATGCCTCCCTTGTCGTCGCGGGTCACCACGACGTCGAAGGTCATCCGGGCCGCCGGGCCGGTGGCGGTGACGCTCATGAACGCGATGTAGACCGTGTTGTCCGGGTGCGCGGCGATCCGCACCGGCGGCCCGTCGAAGAGCGTGCCGGCCCGCCGGTCGAGCCGCACGGGCGCGAACCCGGCGGGCGCGGGCCCGGTGCCGGCGTCGGCCGAGACGTCCACGGTGGCGCTGGCGCCCGGCTGCAACGCGACGTCGTTGTTGCCGATGTACACCCGGTCGGTGCTGAGGCCGTTCGCCGTGACGGTGGTGGCGACCACCCACGGCTGGTCCTCGCCGCTCCGGTCGACGAGTACGGACATCGGTGTGCTCGTGGTGACGGCCGGCGCGCGCAGGATCTGCAGGTCCCCGGTCGTGCCGTTGAGGATGCCCGTGTAGAGGCGGCCTCCCTGCCCGCCGAAGCCGACGCTGATGTCCCCGGTGCCGAGCTGTCCGTTGCCGGGGACGACGCTGTTCAGCACCCAGGTGTCCCCGCCGTCCGTCGAGACGTAGACGGGGGCCAGCGGCCCGTTCATCGGGTCGGGGGTGAAGGCGGTCGCGACCAGTTCGGCCGGGTTCTCCGGGTTGACCGCGAGGTTGGGCTCACTGTCCAGGTTGGTGTCGCCGCTCAGCGCCCTGGGGGTGATGTCGACGACCTTGATGGTGGGCATGGCCGGTCACCTCCGTTCCCGCAGCACGGCGAGCTTCTGCGCCGGCTGGTAGTCGTCGGGGTCGAGCAGCCGGTACGGCGCCTGGGCCGCCAGGTCGCCCTCGTTGGCGTGCAGCAGCCACAGGCCCAGCTGTCCCGGCACCGGTTTGGGCACCCGGCTCCAGCGGACGTCCCCGCTGCTCGGGTAGAGGACGGTGGTCCGTCCGGGGGTGATCCCGCCGGACTCGACGTGCGAGACGTCGAGCGTGGCGCGCCACCAGTGCGGAGCGTGCTCGGAGTACTCGGCCAGCCCGAGGTCCTCCAGGCCGGCCACGGAGGCGACGACGACGGCGTCCGCCGTGCCGGCGTGCGCGGCCAGGTCCTGGTCGCGGATCTCCCGCTGCACCGAGGAGAACGGCAGCTCGTCGGCGGTGGTGGCGGCGAGCGAGACGTGCGGACGCACGGCGTCGGCCGGCAGCCGGCCGACCTCGGTGACGCCCAGGCCCTCCCCGTAGACCATCCCCCGGGTGAAGAAGGCGGCCGTGTCGCCGACCTTCAACAGGTCGTCGGCGGCGGCCAGTTGGACGGTCACCTCGCTGCCGCCGAGCTGCCGGAAGGCGTCGGGAGCGTGCAGCACCTGGTCCACCCGGACCACGGCCGTCCGTTCGTTCCTGGCCTCGGCCGGGACGGCGGCGAGCGAGGTCCCGCCGACCCGGGTGACGGTGCCCAGGAAGCTCAGCGGCGCACTCCGGACGAGGTCGGTCAGCCGGGGCGTGGCGGCGGGTGCGGTGTCGGTCATGACGGGCCTCCGGTCCGGTCATCGGGCCCGAGTGCCGAGGCGCCGGGCCTCAGGGCCGGGGCCGGGCACTCCCGGCTCCACTCGAACCGCGCGCCGAGCGCGCACGCGGCGGTGACGGCGGCCGCCAGTGCGACCACCAGCCATTCCACCGTGCCGCTGCCGGCGTCCGGGTCGAGGCCGAGCAGCGTCTCGATCCACTGCGGCCACAGAAGGGTGAGCAGGAGCAGGAGCCCGGACAGCCCGCCGAGGGCCGTCTCCAGCCAGAAGCGGGGACGCACCGGGCTCGACCGCCGGTCGGGGCTCAGCGGTACGTCGGGGCTCGGTGGTACGTCGGGGCTCGATCGCCGGTCGAGGTTCGGTCGGCGGTCGGGGCTCGGCGGTACGTCGGGGCTCGGTCGTCGGCCGGGTTCGGCTTGCCGGGAAGGCATCGCTGCGCCTCCCCTCTCCCTCCGCCCGGGCCGCGCCCGGCGCGCCTGGCGCGCCGTCCCCGCGCCACCGGGCCGCACGGGCCCACTGGCGCGGCCGGCCGGACCGGACCGGGTCGGGGTCTGCTCCCGTCGGCGCCGCCGGTCGGGGGTGTGGCCACCGCGGGAGGGGGCTGCTGGGGTGCGCGGCGCGGGGCCGCGCGGGGGTCCGTCCGTCTGTCCGGGCCGGGTGGCGCCGGGAACCCGGCACCGCATGCGTACGAGGCACACGTACGAAGGACACGTACTTCGTATACGAGTCTGCGCGCACCCCGCGAGCAGGTCAAGAGCGGGGCGGGCGGCTCCCGGCCTCAGACCCGGGCGCCCAGCATCCGCAGCACCAACTCCCCGTAGCGGCGGCCGAGTTCCTCGGGCGCCTCGGTGGAGTTGCCGGTGTACCAACGGGAGACGTCGATGCCCAGCGAGGTGACCGCCCGGGCCGCCGTCCGCACCTCGGGCACCTGGAACTCCCCGGCCGCCGCGCCCTCCTCGATCAGCGCGCTGACCTCGCGCTCGATGTCCAGGCGCAGCGCCGCGACGACCGCGTAGGCGTCCTCGGGCAGCGCGTGCAGCTCGTAGTTGACCACCCGGCCGACGGTGCGGGCCCGGGCGTGCCAGGCGGTGAACTGCTCGACCAGCCGGCGCATCCGCTCGGCCGGGCCGCCCGGTCCGGCCGCCGCGTCGCGCACCAGGGCCAGCGTGGCGGTGTGCCCGGCCCGGCTGATCTCGGCGAGCAGCGCGGCCTTCGACTGGTAGTGGATGTACAGGGCGGCCGGGCTCATCCCCGCCGCGGTGGCGATGTCCCGGGTGGTGGTGGCGTGGAAGCCGCGCTCCGCGAACGACTCGGCGGCGGCCTGGAGCAGCCGGTACGCCGCTTCGGGGCGGGTGTCGGCGCCGGGCAGGGGCGGCCAGAGGTCGGCGAGCGGGGTGCTGGTCATGGCGTCATCCTCCCAGAGAACTCGTACAGGCTTTCCCGCCCGTCCGTCTCGCGGACGAGCGCGCGTTCGACCAACCGCCGAGGCGGGCGGGCGCGCGTTCGACGGGCGGCCGAGACGGTCGGGCTGTTGACAGGCTCCCGCACCGACAGCATGCTGAGCAAGCGCTTAGTCATCGGCTGGCGGCGATCCCCGCACGAAAGGCAGGACGATCCGTGGTGCACTCCTTCAAGGGCCGGGTGGCCGTCGTCACCGGATCGAGCCGGGGCATCGGCCTCGGCATCGCGCGCGAGCTGGTCGACAGCGGGGCCCAGGTCTGCCTCACCGCCCGCAGCCCGGAGCCGCTCGCCGAGGCCGTCCGCGACCTGGGCGGCCCGGACCACGCGATCGCCGTCGCGGGCAAGGCCGACGACCCGGCGCACCAGGAGGAGGCAATCGCCCGCACCCTGGAGGCCTTCGGCCGGCTCGACCACCTGGTCAACAACACCGGCATCAACCCGGTGCACGGGCCGGTCCTGGAGACCGACGAGGCCGCCGCCGCCAAGATCCTCGCCGTGAACGTGCTGGCCCCGCTGGCCTGGACCCGCCGCGCGCACGCCGCCTGGATGGGCGAGCACGGCGGCTCGGTCGTCAACGTCGCCTCCGTGGCGGGCATCCGTTCCTCGCTCGGCATCGGCATGTACGGCGTGAGCAAGGCCGCGCTGATCCGGCTCACCACCGAACTCGCCGCCGAGCTGGGCCCCCAGGGCATCCGGGTCAACGCCGTCGCCCCCGCCGTGGTGAAGACCAAGTTCGCCGAGGCCCTGTACGAGGGCCGCGAGGAGAAGGTCGCCAAGGCCTACCCGCTCGGCCGCCTCGGCGTCCCCGAGGACATCGCCGGCGCCGTCGCCTTCCTGCTCTCCCCGGACGCCGGCTGGGTCACCGGCCAGACCCTGGTCCTGGACGGCGGGGTGACCCTCGGCGGCGGCCTGTGACCGCCGGGCGGACGGCCTCGCGCGGCTGAACCCCGCGCAGCCGAACCCCGAGCGGCTGGACCCTGAGCAGCCGAAACCCGAGCGGCTGGACCCCGCAGGGCGTGCTCAGCGCCCCTCGGCGATGACCTCCAGGGCCGGGCGCGGCGCGCGGCCGAGCAGAGTGGCGAGGTCGCCCGGCCCGCCCGGGCCGGCCAGGAAACCGTGGGCGATGGCCGAGTAGGTGCCCACCAGCATCGGCACCTGGACGTCCAGCGCGTCCGAGGCCGCCGCCACCGTCCGGGCGTCGGCCAGGCGGCCCGGCCGGTACTCGGCGCCGAGCGCCTCGGCCACCTCCGCCCCGCCCAACGCCCGCTCCCCCACCAGCTCGTAGGTCCGGCCCGCGTGGGCCCCCGGGTCCAGGGCGACGTTCACCGCCACCTCGGCGAGGTCCGCCCGGGCCACTGCGGCGAGCTTCCCGTCGCCGAGCGGGGCGCCGATCACTCCGTCCGGGCCGGGCGCGGCGATCGTCCCGAGGAACTCGGCGTACAGGCCGTTGCGCAGCACCGTCCAGCGCAGGGTCGCGGACTCGCGCAGCCGGCGCTCGGTCCACCGGTGGGCGAGGGCATAGGGCAGGTGGTCGCCGTCGCCGGAGAGGCTGGTGTAGATCACGTGCCGGACGCCGGCCCGCTCGGCCGCCTCGATCGCGGCGCCGTGCCGGGCGATCACCACGTCGTCCTCGGCGGCGCCGGCCGAGATCAGCAGCAGGGTGCGCACACCGGCGAAGGCCTCCGCCAGCGTCCGCGGGCGGTCGAAGTCCACCAGCCGGGCGGGTGTTCCGGCCGACGTTCCGGACGGCGTTCCGGACGGCGTTCCGGACGGCGTTCCGGACGGCGTTCCGGACGATGCCGTGGCGGGGACGCGGTCCGGGGTGCGCGAGCCGGCCACCACGCCCTCGCGTCCGGCGAGCCGCTCCAGCACGAGCGCGCCCAGTCCTCCGTTGACACCGGTGACGAGCAGCATGGGGTTCCTCCAGGGATGATCGACGGGTGATCGGCGGACGCGATCGGTCGTCGGCGACGTGACCATCCTCGATAGCCTGGGCGTCCGGCGTAAGGAGGCACTTTCATGTCAGCAGGGCACACCGCGGTAACCACCCCCCGCCCGGTGGTCTGGTGCGAGGACGGCGTGGACTGCGGGATCCGCGACCTGCTGGACCGCCTCGGCGACAAGTGGTCCGTCCTCGCCGTCGTCGAACTCGCCCAGGGCGTGCGGCGGTTCCGCGAGTTGCAGCGCGCGCTGCCGGGCATCTCCCAGCGGATGCTGACGCTGACCGTGCGCCGTTTGGAGCGGGACGGCGTGGTCTCGCGGACCGTCCACCCCACCGTCCCGCCGCAGGTGGAGTACGAGTTGACCCCGCTCGGCCACAGCCTGACCCACCTGGTGCGGGCGATGACGGACTGGTCGTACGACCACCACGACGCCATCGTCGACTCCCGGCAGCGGTGGGACGCGGCCAACCCGGGCTCCGAGATCCGCTAGGGCCCGGCGTCCGGGGCCCGGGCCCGGCGGCTGCTGCTTGGCCTCCCACCGCCCGCGCGCGGTCCGGACGCACCGCCACAGCCGCTCCCGGGCGGGCCGACCACGCCCGCCGGGCCCCTTCGCCGCCCCGCCACGTGCCGCCCGGACCGGCGATCAGGACGGGTCCACGGTGCCGATGCCCGTGCGGGATCGGTTCTTTCCCCGCCACGGACGGCGACCGCCACGCTACCGCCGTCGGCGCTACCGCTCGTAGGCCATCTCCGGGAAGCGCGCCGAGGGCCCGTCCAGCAGGTGGTCGTCCTGGTCGCGCAGCCAGCGGTCGAAGAAGGACGCGACGTACGAGCGGGTGGCGAGTTCGGCCCGGCCCGGGCGGATGTCGCCGACGTCCTGGCGCAGTCGATCCGTGCTGAGCACCCCCTGCCGGGCGAGCTGCGGCAGCAGCGACTGGGCGTCGGTGTACGAGCCGTGACGGGAGCCGGTGAGGGTGACGTCGGCGTGCCAGCCGGTGCTGTGCTGCCACAGGGCCTTCCAGCCGGGCTGGTCGCGGTAGTTGCCGGAGCCCTCGCTCCCGGAGCCCATCAGCAGGAACGGCCGGTTCAGTCCGTCCTCGGCGACGGTGGGCAGGAAGACGCCCTCGTGGCCGTCCGGCCCTGGGAAGTGCATCTGCCCGTCCATGTTGATGCCGGCCGCGATCCGCGGGTCGTCGTGCATGGCCTGGAGGGCGGTGAAGCCGCCCGCCGACTGGCCGACCATGCCGATCCGCCCGAGGTCGAGCGACCCGGCCAACCCGGCTGGCAGGCCTGTCCGTTCGCCGAGCCGGGCGAGCTGGTCCAGCACGAAGCGGGTGTCGGCCACCCGGGCGTCCAGCGCCTTGCGCAGCACCGCGCCGATGTCCAGGCCGGGCTCGCCGATCATGCCGGGGAACACCGAAGTCGCCAAGTCACCGCCGGGAAAGGCGACTTCGGAGGCCTCGTAGGTGTGATCGACGGTGACGACCAGGTAGCCGCGCGAGGCGAGGTCCTCGACCAGCGCCGTCCCCCAGGTGCGCGGGTCGCCGAGGCCGGGCGAGTACAGCACGACCGGACGCGGGCCGCCGGACAGCGCCGGGGCGTCCTTGCGGGCGTGGGTGCGGATGGCCGACCAGTCGGTGCGGCCGGGCTCGGTGCCGTAGTTGCGCAGGCCGACGCCGTCCGGGCCGTCGAAGTGCGCCCCGGCGGCGGGCTCCATGTAGGGGGCGCGTTCCCGGCCGGCGGCCGGGTGGGAGGTCGGGTACCAGAGGCTGATCATCAGCTCACGGCGCTGCCCGGGCCGCCACGGGTCCTCCCGTCCGGCGTCGGTGAGGTGCAGCGCGGTGGTGCCGATCGGGTACGGCCCGCTGGGCTCCGGCAGCCAGGCCCGCGCCTGCCGCCCGGGGCCCGCGTCCCCCGGCCCCGCCGCGACCGCCCCGGGCGCGCCGACCGAGCCGATCGCGCCCAGTGCCGTCGCCGCCGCCAGCAGGACCGCCGCCGCGGCCCGTCCCGGATTGCCCATGGTCGTCCTCCGTGTTCCGATCGATCGAACACGCAGGACACTACGGGCGGGGACGGGCCGCGGCCGTCCTACCAGGGAGCCAACCGGCCCCTGAATATCCGGGTATGACACCCTTACGGGTCGGAGGGCCCGTGCGGGCCGGTCAGTCCGGGTCCAGCCCGAGCGACCGGGAGAACTCGGCCGCCTCCAGGAGGATCGGCTTCATGCGGTCCGGCAGCTCGATGGCCTCGGTGCCGGGCAACGGGGCGGCACGCAGGTCCTCGGGGAGGGCCTTGAGGCCTTTGACGATGATGCCGCCCGTGTCCAGGTTGACCCAGACCATGGCCGGGCCGCCCAGCGGGTCGGCGCCGATGAAGTGCAGTCGCATGGCAGCAAACTCCCGCAGGCGCGTCGCCCCGGTCAAGGGGGCGGGCGAGCCTCCGTCTTCCTGGACCTCGTCCGGACAGCGCCTAACGGAACTTCCTCAGCTCACGCCGCGCCAGCGAGCGCTTGTGCACCTCGTCCGGGCCGTCGGCCAGCCGCAGGGTGCGGTTGCCGGCCCAGAGCTGGGCGAGCGGGGTGTCCTGGCTGACGCCGGCCGCGCCGTACGTCTGGACGGCCTTGTCCAGGATCCACTCGACGGTTCGCGGGGTGGCGATCTTGATCGCCTGGATCTCGGTGTGCGCGCCCTTGTTGCCGACGGTGTCCATCAACCAGGCGGTCTTCAGCACCAGCAGCCGCAGCTGCTCGATCCGCACCCGGGACTCCGCGATCCAGTCCTGCACCACGCCCTGCTCGGCCAGCGGCTTCCCGAACGCGACCCGCTCGTTGGCCCGGCGGCACATCAGCTCCAGCGCCCGCTCGGCCAGGCCGATGGCGCGCATGCAGTGGTGGATCCGGCCGGGCCCGAGCCGGGCCTGGGCGATGGCGAAGCCCGTACCCTCCTCGCCGATCAGGTTCTCCACCGGGACGCGGACGTCCTCGAACAGCACTTCGGCGTGGCCGCCGTGGTCGGCGTCGTCGTAGCCGAATACCGTCATGCCGCGCCGGACGGTCACCCCCGGGGTGTCGCGCGGGACGAGCAGCATGGACTGCCGGCGGTGCGGCTCGGCGGACGGGTCGGTCTTGCCCATCACGATGAGGATCCTGCAGTCCGGGTTCATCGCGCCGGTGATGTACCACTTGCGCCCGTTGATCACGTACTCGTCGCCGTGCCGCTCGATCCGGGTGGCGATGTTGGTGGCGTCCGAGGAGGCGACCTCGGGCTCGGTCATCGCGAAGGCGGAGCGGATCTCGGCGTCCAGCAGGGGGCGCAGCCAGCGCTCGCGCTGCTCGGCGGTGCCGAACTGGGCGAGCAGCTCCATGTTCCCAGTGTCGGGGGCCGCGCAGTTGAGCGCGGGCGGGGCCAACTGGATGCTGCGGCCCGTGATTTCGGCGAGCGGCGCGTACTGGAGATTGGTCAGCCCGGCGCCGCGCTCGCCGGGGACGCCGTGCTCGCCCGTCAAGAACAGGTTCCACAGGCCCTGCTTGCGCGCCTGCGCCTGGAGGTCGGCGACGACCGGGGGGATGGTCCAGCGGTCGCGGGCCGGGTCGGCGAGCTGGGCGGCGAGGACGGGCTCGGCGGGGTGGACGTGCTCGTCCATGAAGGCGAGCAGCTGCTCGCGCAGTTCGTTCGTCCGGGCGTCGTAGGCGAAGTCCATCGGTCTCAGTTCTCCTTGAGGGTGCCCAGGCCGTGCCGGGCGAGGATCGGGGCCATCTCGCCCGCGCGGTCGAAGCCGGCGCCCAGGGTGCGGCCCTGCTGGAAGCGGAAGTGGATGCCCTCGGCGACGGCGGCGAGCTTGAAGGAGGCGAAGGCGACGTACCAGTCGAGGTCGGCGGCCTGGCGGCCGGTCAGTTCGGCGTAGCGCGCGACGATCTCGTCCGCCTTGGGGAAGCCGGGGGCGGTCATGGCGGAGGGGATGATGCCGCCGCCGACGCCGGCCAGTTCGGTGTACATCACCAGGAGGCCGATGTCGGTGAGCGGGTCGCCGAGGGTGGACATCTCCCAGTCCAGGACGGCGGTGATGGCGTCGCGGTCGTCGACGAGGACGTTGTCGAGGCGGTAGTCACCGTGGACGAGGGCGGGCGCGGGCGAGTCCGGAAGGCGCTCGGCGAGCAGGGCGTGCAGCCGGTCGAGGTCGGGCAGGTCGCGACTGCGGGAGGCGGCGAGCTGCTTGGACCAGCGGCGCAGCTGGCGCTCCAGGTAGCCGTCCGGGTGGCCGAAGTCCGCGAGGCCGACGTCGGCCGGGTCGATCCGGTGCAGGGTGGCGAGGGTCTCGACCAGCCGGTCGCCGAGCGCGCGCACCCGGGGTTCGCCGAGGGCCGCGAGCGGGGCGGAGTCCCGGTGAGCAGTCCCGGGGACGTACTCCATGAGGTACCAGGGGGCGCCGAGGGTGTCCTCGGTGGGGTCGAGCAGGAGGGTGCGGGGTACGGGGACGCCGGTGTCGCGCAGCGCGGTCATCACCCGGTACTCGCGGCCCATGTCGTGGGCGGTGGCGAGGACGTGGCCGAGCGGCGGGCGGCGCAGCACCCAGCGGGAGGCGCCGTCGGTGAGGACGTAGGTGAGGTTGGAGCGGCCGCCCTCGATGAGGTCGGCTCGCAGTGGGCCGTGGAGGGTGTCGGGCAGCTCGCGGGCGAGGTGGGATCGGAGGCGGGCCAGATCCAGGCCGGGCGGGTCGACGGGGGTCTCGGCCATCGGGCGGCTCCTTGGCGTCAGGGATGACTAAGCGCTTGCTTAGCATTCAGTGGCGGGGCGTCCGTGTCAATGCCGAGAACCCCCGAGCCGGACGCGGCGCGGGGGTTCTCGGGGAAGGTCGTGGATCAGATGGAGCCGAACTCGCCGGCGACGGTGGCGGCGACGAAGGACCGCCATGCGGCGGCGGGGAAGACGAGCGCCGGGCCCTCGGGGTCCTTCGAGTCACGAACGGGGATCACACCGGGATAGTCCGCCGAAACCTCGACGCAGGAACCGCCGTTGCCAGAGTGCGACGACTTGAACCAGCAAGCACGGGACAGGTCGAAGTGACTCATGAGTCAGAGTTCCTTCCCGTTCTTCGAAACCTGCTCAGATGGCGCCAAGGTCACCGGCAACCACGGCCGCAACGAAGGACTGCCACGCATCCGCCGGAAAGACGAGCGCCGGGCCCTCGGGGTCCTTCGAGTCACGAACGGGGATCACACCGGGATAGTCCGCCGAAACCTCGACGCAAGTACCGCCGTTGTCGGAGTAGGACGACTTGAACCAGCAAGCACGGGACAGGTCGGGGCGACTCATGGGTCAGAGTTCCTTTCTGGCCTTGTGGGTCAGGTCGAGGGACGCAGTTCGGGCCAGCGCTTCCACCCGAAAGCGATCGTAGTCCCTCTCCCACGCCCGGACAGTCCTGTCGTCCCGCACTACGCGGCCCTGATCCGCACCTTCCGTATAGCCGACCACTGAACGGTCGGCAAAGGTCAGCAAGGTGACCACAGATCGGAACGGGGCATGCTCCGCCAGGCTGAACGGGGCGATCTGGAAGATCACATGAGGCCTCGTCGCGATCTCAGCGAGATGCTCAAGCTGCGCGCGCATGACGGCGGCGCCACCCACCGGCCGCCGGATGCCGCTCTCATCTATCACCGCATGGATGATTGGCGGCTCGGCGCGCTTGAGGAGCCGCTGTCGTGCCATGAGGAACCTCACCCGCTCCTCGGCCTGATCCGGCGTGCTCCGGCCTCGTTGAACTGCCGCCGCTTCTCGCGCCAAGGCATAGTCCTTGGTCTGGAACAGCCCAGGGATGAGGTTCGGCTCGAAGATCCTGATCTCGGCCGCACGCGCCTCTTGCGCAGCATGCTCCGGGAAACCCTCCAGGAATCCCCTGCGCCTCATCCCGACCCACATCAACTCCAGCGTCTGCCCCGTCCCGAGCGCCTTGTCCATGGCCCTGACGAACACGAGGCTGGTGGATTTGCGGCCCGTCTCCACCGCCGAGATGTAGCTGTCCGAGTACCCGCTGACTTCGGCCAGCTCCTCCTGCGTCCAGCCCAACGCCTCGCGCGAGCTGCGAAGCAGTGCGCCGAAGGCCTCGCGAGGGGATGCCGTCGGGTCGAGCTCCCTGCGATTCATGGCTCACATCCAATTCCACTTGGGATGCAGACAAGTTGAACGACTCCCAAGCCTAGAGCACAGTGAGCACCCCTGGTAGCCGTTTCATTACGGAGAGGAGCAGGCATGAACGCCCGCCGGATCGAGGCCGTCGACCGCCTCCAGGTCGTGATGTACCTGGCCAAGACCCACTCCCACTTCCCCGAGCGCGAGTTGCGCACCTGCGAGGCCTACGCCAAGGCCTTCGACTGGGGCATCGACCTGATCGTCGTGGACGACGAGACCACGCGCGCCGAGCCCGAGCGGCGCCCGATGCTCCGGGCCGCCCTCCAGCGCCTCCAGGACCGTCAGGCCGGCGCGATCCTCGTCCCGAGCAAGGCGACCATCTCCCCCATCGACGGCGAGTTCAACGACTTCGCCAAGCGCGTGGAGAAGGCCTCCGCCTTCATCCAGGTGGCGACGGCCTGGCGGTGCGCGTGATGCCCGACGCCGCCACCGACGACAGGTTCGAGGTCCACCTGATCGACTCCAGGAGCCCGCACTTCCGCCTGCTGGAGTGCTGGGGCATCTGGGACCGCGAACGTCACGACTACCTGCGCGTTGCCCGAGCCCCGGAGCGCATCGAGCGCTGGTACACCGTCGACGCCGCCCGAGCGTTCCACCGACTCCTTCACTCCTCGCCGCCAGAATCCTTCTAGGGTCTGTTTCATAAGTGGATCAAGGTCTGCCATGGTCCACTCGTGGGGCGTGAAGATCTGACGAGCGAGCAATGGGCCAGGCTGGAGCCATTGTTGCCGATGGGCAAGAAGCCGGGGCGGCCTCCGGTCTGGTCCAAGCGGCAGTTGATCAACGGCATACGCTGGCGGACGCGGACCGGTGCGCCCTGGCGCGATGTTCCCGCGTGCTATGGAGAGTGGGAGACCGTCTACGGTCTTTCCGTCGCTGGCAGCGCGACGGGACGTGGAGTCGGATCCTCACCCAGTTGCAGGCCGAGGCTGACGCGAAGGGCTTGATCACCTGGGATGTGAGCGCGGACTCCACGGTCGCGCGGGCGCATCGGCATGCGGCCGGCGCGCGGAAAAGGGGGATCTTCAACGGGACAAACCAGGCGGAGTCGCGGTCGGACCCGCCGACCACGGACTCGGACGCTCACGAGGTGGTCTGACCACGAAGGTGCACATGGCGGTCGAGCACGGGCAGAAGCCGCTGTCCTTCCTCGTCACCGCCGGCCAGCGGCACGATAGCCCCGAGTTCCAGCCGGTCCTGGAGCGCATCCGGGTGCCCCGCGTAGGCGTCGGCCGGCCGCGCTGCCGCCCCGACCGGGTGCGGGCCGACAAGGCCTATGGATCCCGAGCCAACCTCGACTACCTGCGCAAACGTGGGATCCGCTGCACGATTCCGGAGAAGTCCGACCAGATCCGCAACCGCAAGAGGCTGGGCGCCCACGGCGGCCGTCCGCCGAAGTTCGACAAGACCGACTACCGCGAGCGCCGCGCGGTGGAGTGCGGAATCAATCGCCTCAAGCGGCACCGGGCAGTGGCCACGAGGTACGACAAGCTCGCCGTCCGCTACGAGGCCACCGTCACCATCGCCGTCATCAACGAGTGGCTGTGGCATAAGGCCTCCACTGTCAAAGCTCGTCGGTGACGCTGCCGTCCGGATGGCGACGACTGAAGTACACGCGCCGGTCGCCCGGCTTCTTCTGCTTCTCAGCCTCGCACCACGGGACGAGTCGCGCCCACGCCTCGGTCTGCTGTGTGACGTGGGCCTGCAGCCAGTCGGTGAACCGGGTGAAGCTAAAGGTGGGCACATCGCCGGGACCATCGCCTTCGCAGTACGACCACACCTCGGGATCGGGCCCGGGACCGCGCAGAAAATCGAACTGGAAACCCTGGTGCATGAGGATGACCCGGTCCGACTCGGCGAGAACGAAGGGGACGTTGTTCTCAGCCAGCAGTTCTCGTGCCGACTCACCCAAGCCGATGACGGCCGGATAGAAGACATCACTGCCCTGCAGGAAGTGTCCGGCACCGCCGCCGATCAGTGTCAGAAAGCAACGATAAGCGTCCCCGAGAGGCGCGGACTGGTCACACTCAATCCTGTGGATCTCATCGTCGGACAGCCCGCGAACCTGGTCCGCCACCGCCGTAGTGCCGTCGACAACTGCTGCGGTCAGCGCGCGGACACGGTCCTCCGGTGAGACCCCGATCCGCCTGCCTCCGCCGGAATCCTGAGCCTTCCCCCAAGCCGTCATGCTGCCTCCGAACCCCGAGCCAGCCACTGCGGCTGGGCCCCTCGGGAGCCTACGCGCCCTCTGATCCACTTCCGAAACAGGCCCTAGTGCACGGGAGTTGACCCCAAAGCGACGCCCACCACAGCCGCACCGGCCCCGCCTCGACAGACATCGATCAAAAGTGTTCTGATGATCGTATTCACCGATCATCTTTCGGACATGTCCTGATCAGAGATCAGAGAAATGGGGGTCCGGTGCGACCTGCTCGCGGCTCGGCCATCCTGCTGGCAATGGGGGTCCTCGGGGCCTCCGCCCTGGCGACGGGATGCTCCAGCACATCGAGCAGACCCACCAACGCCGCCGACACCAGCTCCGCCGCCCCCGCCGCCGACGGCCAGGCCGACGCACCCGCTCCGCCGCCGCCCGCCCCCACCTGGGACGGTCAGGTCAAGATCCTCGGGGACGGTTCCACCTCCGACACCGGACCGCAGCCCAAGCAGCCGCCCAAGCCCGAGAAGCTCAAACCCGGCGAGAAGCCGCCGCAGTTCGTCGTCTTCTCCTGGGACGGCGCACTGGAGGGCGAGGAGCGCCAGTTCTCCCGCTTCCGCAAGCTCGGAGTGGAGAACAACGCCCAGATGACGTTCTTCCTGACCGGCCTCTACGTCCTCCCCAAGTCCAAGGGCAGCCTCTACCACCCACCCCAGCACCAGCCCGGCGAGGCCTCCATCGACTTCGCCACCGATCCGCACATCAAGGACACACTGGAGCAGCTGCGGCTCTCCTGGCTCGACGGCAACGAGATCGGCACCCACTTCAACGGGCACTTCTGCGGCGCCAAGGGCGGCGGCGACTGGAGCACGGACGAGTGGACGAGCGAACTCGACCAGTCGATCTCCTTCGTCACCAACTGGAAGACCAACACCGGCAACAAGGACCTCCCGCCCCTCCCCTTCGACTACACCAAGGAACTGGTCGGCGGCCGCGCCCCGTGCCTGGAGGGCCAGAAGAACCTGCTGGTCGCCGAAAAGGCCAAGGGCTTCCGCTACGACGCCAGCTCGCCTGGCGAGTTCCAGGTCTGGCCGAACAAGAAGGACGGCATCTGGAACTTCCCGCTCCAGATGCTGCCCTACCCCGGCAAGTCCAGCCAGGGCCTCTCGATGGACTTCAACTTCCTGGCCGGCCAGTCCGGGGACAGCACCAAGGGCGACCCCAAGAAGTACGACGCCTGGGAGAAGGAAACCCGCGACAGCTACCTCGCCGGCTTCGAACGCGTCTACAACGGCAGCCGCGCCCCACTGTTCATCGGCAACCACTTCGAGAACTGGAACGGCGGCATCTACATGCAGGCCATCGAGGACGTGATGAAGACCGTCTGCAAGCGCGACGGCGTCCGCTGCGTCTCCTTCCGCCAGGTCGCCGACTGGCTCGACGCCCAGGACCCGAAGGTCCTCGACAAGCTCCGCCAACTCGACCCGGCGCAGCCTGCGGACTGGTCCCGCCTGGCCAAGTAGCGGGGCGGTCGCGCCCTCTTCGGTGGCCGAGGCCGGCTTCCGGACACCCACCTCGGCTACCACCCGCTTCGCCATGTGGGACGATGCACAGGCCCTTTGACACCTCAACAACTCCCAACCGCCATCCACTCACTTGGACGGCGGCGCCCTGGCAAAGAACAGCAAAGCCGCTACATCGCCCCAGGCCACGAAGGGTCCTCCCCGCACCTGCGGGGGTCAGCCGTCGTCGAAGCCAGCGCCCCATCGCACCAGGGCGTCCTCCCCGCACCTGCGGGGGTCAGCCGGCCCGCGAGGAGGGCCAGGCCGACGCGGAGGCGTCCTCCCCGCACCTGCGGGGGTCAGCCGCCGAGGTGGCCGAACTCCGGCAGCAGGCCGAGGTCCTCCCCGCACCTGCGGGGGTCAGCCGGCCCGGTCTGCCAGGACCGGACCTTCGCGTAGGTCCTCCCCGCACCTGCGGGGGTCAGCCGGCCCGGTCTGCCAGGACCGGACCTTCGCGTAGGTCCTCCCCGCACCTGCGGGGGTCAGCCGATCGCCGCCCTGCGCAAGGCCCGCAGCCCCCTGTCCTCCCCGCACCTGCGGGGGTCAGCCGGATCCGGTCGAACGGAACAACACCGCGCTCGCGTCCTCCCCGCACCTGCGGGGGTCAGCCGCCAGGACGTGCGGGGAGACGCGGGTCAGGATGGTCCTCCCCACACCTGCGGGGTCAGCTGGCGTCCAGACCGCTGTACCAGCTGACCCAGTCGTCCTCCCCGCACCAGCGGGGGTCAGCCACGACCTGGAGCGGACGGGACCGAAGCAAGCACGTCCTCCCCGCACCAGCGGGGTCACCCGGACTGACTCGGAAACACCATCATCACTCGTTGCCACCTGACGGCCAGCCAGGCGGCGATCCAGCCCCTTGGTTCCGTCACAGGCCGGATCTGCCGAGCCGCCGTCCCGGCCCCGATTAATCTCCCCCACCCTTCTGCCGGCCGGGGCGGCGGTAGAGGTCGCCTCGTGCGGGCTCCTCGGTGGGGAGCCCGGCGTAGGTGCGCAGCGCGGGGGCAGTGTCGGGCAGCCCGAGGGCAACCAGGGCATCCCGCAGTTTCGAGCCGGTGAGCCAGTTGTCGTACCAGTCGCCGGGAATCCGCTCGGCCACCGCGCGCAGGGCGCCCTGCAACGCCGGCGCCAAGTCCTCGAAGGCGACAGCGCCTGCGCCATCCCCGACCGGCTCGAACTCGGTGCACAGCAGGCTCGGAGCGAGGTCGTTGAGGGCAAGGATGTCCATGAACCGGAGGCAGTGGGCAACTCCCGTCAGGAGCCGGTCGTCGTCCGGGGCGAGGCCTCTGAGTGCGAAGAGGGTCCGGGAGGTGTACCGATGGAGGTCGTCACTGTCGTGATCGGTACCTGGCTCGGGCACCGGCGCGGCCGAGGCGGCGACGAGCTCCGCGAGAACACGTTCCAGCAACCGGCCGTCGACGAGCCGCGGCTCGCCCGGGAGCAGAAACAGCCTCGCCAGGGCCGTGGCCGCCGCCCACCGAATCAGCGGGTCCTCCGCGTCCAGCCCGGGCACCAACAGTTCGGCCTGCCTCCGGTTCCCGAGCAGCCCGACGGATAGCAGCACGGTGGCCGCCGCCTTCAGATCCCGCTCGACCGCAACGCGGCGGACGAGCGGCGGCAGGCTCTCGGCGGCCTCTTCGGGGAACCAGGCCAGTAGGTAGGCGGAGCGGGTGCGGACCTTCGGGTCCGGATCGTCCAGGAGCGGGCGCAGCCGGGGCAGTTCGGCGCGGACGGCATCGTAGGAACGCAGCGCGCCCTCGCGGCTGTCGATCGGATGACCGGCCGCCGCGTAGTCCCGCATCTCGCTGAGCCCCTCGCGACGCCGCTCGTCCGTCTCGGCGGCAAGCTGTTCCTCATACCAGCGGAGGCTTTCCTCGTGCGGGACGGCGGCGGCCCGCCAGGCGGCGGTGTCGATACCCAGCGGCAGGTCGTACGCGTCGTGCCAGTCGACGGCCAGCCGGGTCAGCAACCACAGCGCGTCCACCCGCGCGGACGGCGGGCCGTCAACGGCGATCCGGGCAATGAACGGCACCGCGAACGGGGAGGACGAGTACCGGGTCCCCTGGTGAAAGATGTTGCCGGACAAACTCCGGAAGGCATCCTCACGCGCCTTCTCGTCAGCCCCACAGACCGCCCGGAGGGGGCCGGGCACGTCCGCCGCGTTCCCGTAAGCGTGCCCCAGGGCGGCCCAGTCGATGTCATCAAGGCCGAATAGCAGATCGTCAGATCGATTCATGATCCGCACACCCAAGCACACGCCACCGACACCACGACGGTCCGGGAGAAGACAAGGCCGCCGCCCTCCCTCCAGACAAGCCTTCGGGCACCCAAGCGGTGACCGCACGTGGAATGATTGACGCGACCTTTGACACCTCAACAACTCCGCTGTGGCATCGGGACACGTGAAGCCACAGCGCATCGGGCCATGCAAAGAAATGGCAAACCCGCCGCATCGCCCCAGGTCAAAAAGAGTCCTCCCCGCACCTGCGGGGGTCAGCCGAAGTAGCTGCGGCGTACCACATCCCGTTGCCGGTCCTCCCCGCACCTGCGGGGGTCAGCCGTCCGGCGCTGACCCGCCCGGCCACGGCCGTCCGTCCTCCCCGCACCTGCGGGGGTCAGCCGACCAGCGCGCGGCATACCGCAAGGGCCGGCGCGTCCTCCCCGCACC
>NZ_JBHUAF010000159.1:0-18246 GCF_042789895.1 Kitasatospora sp. NPDC056783 | reverse complement strand
TCGCCACTCCCCGTGGCGGGCTCCGGGGCGATTCGCCGCTTCCGGGGATCCAAGCACACGGGCCCCGGCATTTCCCCGACGCGCCGCCGACATGCCCGGACGACCCGCGCGAACGCCGTAGACAGGACTCCCGAACCCCTCACCTCCCCGGGAGTCCCCCGTGACCATCGCCACCGCCAAGCTCAGCGACCCCGTCGTACGCGCCGTCGTCACCGCGATCAACGCGGGCGACCGCGAGACCTTCGTCGGGCTGCTCGCCGAGGACGCGACCATGTCCGACGACGGCTCCGACCGGGACCTGGCGGACTGGATCGACCGCGAGATCTTCACCGCCCACGGCCGGATGGACGTCCAGACCGAGTCGGACGGCGGCCGCGCACTGGTCGCCAACTTCACCAACGACACCTGGGGCGAGATGCGCACCGCGTGGCGCTTCGCCGTCGACGGCGGGAAGGTCAGCCGCTTCGAGACCGGCCAGGCCTGATCCTCACCGGTCCAGCCCCAGGCACCCCCGCACCGCGCGGATCAGGTTCCGCGAGCGGACGTCCCCGGTGACACCCGGCTGCATGCCGTTGGTCACGTAGCCGAAGCCCAGCCCCAGATCGGGGTCGGCGAAGCCCAGCGAGCCGCCCCGGCCCGGGTGACCGAAGCTCGCCGGGGAGGCCATCGGCGCGGTCGGGCCGTGCCGCCAGAACCCCAGGCCGAAGGTCGAGTTGACGATCAGGACCCGGTCCGGCCCGCTCGCCACCGGTTCGACCGCGCGGGCCAGCACCTCGGGGCCGAGCAGCGGCGGCAGCAGGGCGCCGGAGCCGTCCGCGCGGTCGGCCGCACCGATCAGGGCCGCGTAGAACCGGGCCAGCGAACGGGCGGTGCCGATGCCGCCGGCGCCGGGGATCTCGGCGGCCTGCACCGCCGGGTCGTTGAGGTCCACCCCGGGACGCACCGAGGCGAAGGAGCGGGCGGTCAGCGAGGACGGGTCCTGGTAGGCGTCCCGGACGGACTGCTTGGGCCGCAGCCGCAGCCCGCTCGGGCCGGTCCGGGCAGCCTCCGGAGCCGGCAGGTCGACCAGCCTGCCGACCCGGGGCGCGGCGCCGGCCGGCAGCCCGATCCACAGGTCCAGCCCGAGCGGCCGGGCGACCTCCTCGGCGAAGTACTGTCCCATCGTCCGCCCGCTCACCCGCCGCACCACCTCGCCGACCAACCAGCCGAAGGTGTACGGGTGATAGCCGTGCGCGGTACCGGGTTCCCAGGCGGGCGCCTGCGCGGCGACGGCGGCGGCCGCGCGCTCCCAGGTGAGCACGTCCTCCAGCCGCAGCGGCACGTCCAGCGCCGGCACCCCGGCCCGGTGCGAGAGCAGCCAGCTCACCGGTACCCGGCCCTTGCCGGCCGCCGCGAACTCCGGCCAGTACGAGGCCGCCGGAGCGTCCAGGTCGAGCAGGCCGCGCTCGGCGAGGAGCAGCGCGGTGGTCGCGGTCAGGCCCTTGGTGACGGAGCGCAGCACCTGCGCGGTGTCCGAGGTCCACGGCACCGCGGGCGACGGCCGGCCGCCGACCTCCGGCCGGGCGTCGCCGCCCCACAGGTCGACCACCTTGCGGCCGCGCACGTACAGCGCGAAGGCCGCGCCGAGTTCGCCGTACTCGGCGAAGTTCCGTACGAAGGCCGCCCGTACGGGCTCGAACCCCTCGGCTGTCTCGCCCCAGATCTCCGTCACCGCGCGCCGTCCTCGACCGGTTCCACTGCTTCTCCTGCCACCCGTACTCAGTCCCGATCCCTTCCGATGTATTCCGATTCGATCCGTCCCGATCGAATCGGATCGGTTCGAATCGGACTCGGACCGAGCCCCGGAACCCTAACCTGTCCCCCATGACCAACCCCGCCGAAGAACTGCTGGACATCGTCGACGAACACGACCGCGTCATCGGGACCGCCCTGCGGGGCGAGGTCTACCGGCGCGGGCTCACCCACCGCTGCGTCTTCATCCTGGTCCGCGACCCGGCCGGGCGGATCTTCGTCCACCGGCGCACCGACACCAAGCTGTTCGCCCCCGGCGCGTACGACATGTTCGTCGGCGGCGTGGTCGGCTCCGGGGAGGCCTACGCCGAGGCCGCCGTCCGCGAGGCCGAGGAGGAACTCGGCGTCGACGGCATCGCCCCGCGCCCGCTGTTCAAGTTCCTCTTCGAGCAGGAAGGGCTCTCCTGGTGGTGCGACATGTACGAGGCCGAGTGGGACGGACCGGTCTCGCCCCAGGAGTCCGAGGTCGCCTGGCACACCTGGCTCACCCCCGCCGAACTCGCCGAGCGCCTCGGCCGCGACGTCTTCGTGCCCGACGGCCTGGAGGCCTACCGCCGCTACCTGGACTTCCGGGCCGCGTAGGCCCCCGCGTGGCATCCGGATAGGGTGGCGCGCATGGCCTCCCGTACACCGTCGCCGACGGCCGACCCCGCCGCCCGGACCTCCGCATCCGCCCGGCCGGCGGGCGAACGGCCGCGTCGGCGGCTGAGCGTGGACGAGCGGCGGGAGCAGCTGATCGCCGTGGCGCTGGAGCTGTTCAGCCGCCGGCCTCCGGAGGAGGTGTCGATCGACGACATCGCCGCCGCCGCGGGCGCCTCCCGGCCGCTGGTGTACCACTACTTCCCCGGCAAGCAGGCGCTGTACGAGGAGTCGCTGCGGCGGGCCGGGCGGGAGCTGTCGGCCCGGTTCGAGGAACCCATGGCCGGGCCCCTGTCGGAGCGGCTGTACCGGGTGATGGGCCGCTACCTGGACTTCGTGCAGAGCCACGGGCCGGGCTTCGCCGCCCTCCTGCGCGGCGGGTCGGTGGCCGCCAGCGCGGGCACCTCCGCGGTGATCGACGAGGTGCGCCGGGCCGCGCAGGAGCAGATCCTGGCCCACCTGGCGATCCCCGCGCCGAGCGTCGGGCTGCGGCTCACCGTCCGGGCCTGGATCGCCAACGCCGAGATCACCTCGCTGGAGTGGCTGACCGAGCGCTCGGTGCCGCTGGAGGAGCTCCAACTGCACCTGGTGCAGGAGTTCGTCGCGGCGCTCACGCTCACGGCGGCCCGCGAGCCCGCCCTCGCCGCCGAGCTGGCCTCCTTCCTCACCGACGAGCGCCCGGACGGCCCGACCGGGCGCCTGGTGCGGGACCTCGCGGCGCTGTTCGCGGTGCCGGGGATCGTCGGGGCCGTCACCGCGCTGGCCGCCCCCGACCCTGCTGCCGGAGCGGCCGAGGCCGCTGGGGCCGCCGGGAGTGCCGGGACCGCCGCCGAGTAGCCCGACAGGACCGCCCGGGCGGTCGCCGGAGCGGTTGCCGGAGTCGTCGTCGCGGCCACCGGCGCGGTGCCGGTCCGCGTGATCATCGGGTCATCCTGCGGTTCGGCCAGGACGGTGGGCTCTGATAGGAATGAGCAGGGATCAGGCGGTGCGCCGCCGCGGCGCGCCCGGTCCCACCCGAACCACCGACGGCACGGAGCAGAGCGGGGGGCTCACCAGGTGACCCAGGACGTCCAGTTCAGCGCGGAGGCGAACCCCTTCGCGGCAGCGGAGCAGGTCTGCGCGACCCTCGGCACCCTCACCGACGCCCTCTTCGACGAGCACACCTCGCGCCACCCGGCAGCCTCGCTGAGCGCCCTGCGGACGGCCGAACACCCTGCCGCCGAGGCGCTGTTCGGCCTGCGGCTGGCCCCCAACGGCCCGGTGCACGCCACCCTCGGCCGGCTCGGCACGGTGACCACCGCCGGCACCGCCCGGCCGGGCACCGGCGCGCGGCTCGCCGAGCGGACGGTCGCCGCACTCCAGGCCCGCTACGGTGGCGGCGCGGTGCGCGGCGCCATCGCCGACCGGGGCACCACCTCGGCCGCGCTGTTCCAGCTGCCGGTCACCGGCGAGTTCGCCGACGCCAAACTCCGCCCGCCGTTCGCCCCCGCGCTGGCGGCGCTGGCGGCCGGGCGACAGACCCGCCAGCCGGTCGAACTGCCCACCGGCGCGGGTACCGAGGTCCGGCTGGTCGTGCCGCCCGGCTTCCACGCGCTGACCTCCCCGGGCGGTCCGCCCGGCGTCTCCTCCCGTACGGTGCCCCCGCTGCCCGACGGCGCTGACCGGGCCGACGGCGCCGCACCGGCGACCGTGGCGGCCTCCGACGAGCTGGCCCGGCACCTGGCCGAGGTCGCCGAGGAACTGTTCAGCGCCACCGGCCCGGAGCCGCGACGCGACTTCGCGGTGATCGCCGCCACCCTGGCCGACCTGGTCCGGGACGCGGGCGTCGGGTACGCCGGCGTCTGCGCGCTGGAGCTGGACGGGCGCACCTCGGACGCCGCGCTCGTCGTCTCGCTCGCCCGGCACCCGCTGCCGATCACCGCACTCGCCACCGAACTGGCCACCGTCCGTCGGCACGCCGAGGTGTGGACCGTCCTGCTGCCGGCCGGGCCGGCCGCCGTCCTGGTCGAGGGCCGGACCGCTCCGGTGCCCGGCCCGCTGGCCGCCGACGGGCAACGGCGCTGGGTGGTCGCCTCGGCCGTCCAGGCCTTCGTACCGTTGCCGGACGGCGGGACGGTGCTGTGCGTCCAGCTCTCCACGGCGCGGCCGGAGGACTGGGAGTTGTACACGGAGGCGTTCGCGGAACTGCTGAAGAGCATCCAGTTCGGCTGGGACGGTGTGCCGGCGGCGGTGGCCCCGGCTGCCGTGCCTGTGGCGGCGCCGAGCGCCGTTCCGGCCCAGGCCCCGGCTCCTGCTCCTTCGGCGACTGCGGGTGCGAGTGCGAGTGCGAGTGCGAGTGCGACCGCCGAGGAGGAATCGGAGGAGGTGCCGGTGCACCTGCGCGGCACCCCGGTGCGGGTGCCTCCGGCGGACTTCAACCCCTTCGCGCCGGCCGCGGACACCTTCGTCGCCGACGAGGGCGGCGCGGCTCCGGATGCCGGGGACCTTCCCAAGGGCACCCCGGTGCGGATCCCGCCGCCGGACTTCAACCCCTTCGCCATGGCGGGACTCCCGAGCCCTTCGGAAACCGCGCCCTCCGCGCAGCCCGCCGGGGCGGCCCCGGCCGCCGACCCGTTCGGCACCACGGTCGCGGCGGAGCGGAAGGCCGACCCGTTCGGCACCACCCTCCCCGGCCAGGGCCCGACGGTCCCGCCGCCGCCCTCGACCCCGCCCGTCGTTCCCGCCCAGGCGCCACCCGCCGAAGCTGGAACGGCCACCGCCGCCGCGGAGCAGGGCGAGGCCGAGCGAGAGCCCGCCCTGGCCAAGGGCACCCCGGTGCGGATTCCCCCGCCGGACTTCAACCCCTTCGCCATGGCGGGACTCCCGAGCCCTTCGGAAACCGCGCCCGAGCCGGAGTTCACGGATGGGGCGGACGCGCAGCCGGAGCACCGGCCGTTCGGCTGAGCGGGCCGGGACACACGGGGCGGTCGACGGATGACAGGTAGCGAATGACGGGTAACGGATAACAGATTTCAGATTTCAACGAACAAAATCTGAAATCTGTTACCTGTCATCCGTCGACCGCTACCCGTCCCCCTCCACCCGGTCCGGACAGCCCGCCGCCCACCTGCCGCTCAACGGCCCCGGTGCCGAAGGAAGTTGCCACACAAGGCGCCAACCGCCGCCCATCACGACCGAGTTCACCCGTCAGTCGAGCCACATCCATTCGGCCCGCTCGCCCCTACTCAGCCCCGGGCCGGCCCCGACCGGCCCACGCCCGGCCCTCAGCCCGCCCGCCGGGCCAGGTGCACCACGTCCGGCACCCCCCGGGCCACCGGGATCTCGTGCGTCACCACGTCCGAGAACCCGACCGCCCGCAGCGCCTCCTCGAAGGCCGTCGACGGCTGCGCACTCCACACGGCCAGCACCCCGCCCACCCGCAGCCGGTGCCACAGCACCGCGAGCCCGTCCGCGCCGTACAGCCCGTCGTTGGACTCCGTGACGGTCCAGTCCGGCCCGTTGTCGATGTCCAGGCACAGCGCGTCGTACCGCTCACCGTCCGCCGCCGCGAGGTACTCCAGCAGGTCGGTGTGGAGCACCTCGACCCGCTCGTCGTCGAGCGCCCCGCCCGAGAAGGCCCCGAGCGGTCCCGTCCGGTGCCACTCGATGATCGCGGTCTCCCGTTCGACGACGGCGATCCGCCCCCAGCGCGACTCGGCCGCCGCGTACGCCAGCGAGAAGCCGACTCCGAGGCCGCCGATCAGGACCGACGGCCGCTCGACCCGGGCACTGGTGCGGTCCAGTTCGTCCAGTGCCGCCTGGATCAGCAGCCGCTCCGAGCGTCCGTCCGCGGTGTCCATCAGGAAGCACCCGTTGGCGATGATCTCGAAGTCCCGACCGCGTCGCCGGAGCACCACCTCTCCGTACGGGCCCTCCCGTCGGTCGAGGGTGACGACGGCCTGGTGGCCGTCTCGTTCGGGCAGTGCGGTGGTCATCCGTCCTCCTCGGCGAAACGCGCGTGCGGGCCGCCCCGGTCGAGGGGGCGGACACCCGCCCGACAATAGCCGAGTCCGTACCCGGAGCCGTCAGGTCGTGACCAGCACCCCCACGTACGAGACGCCCGCGACGACCATCCAGGAGCCGAGCCCCAGCAGGGCGATCCGCCCACCGGTACGGATCATGGTCGGCAGGTGCACCGCGCTGCCGAGCCCGAACAGCGCGGCGGCCAGCAGCAGTTCCTGGGCGTCCGCGGCCAGCCCGAGCACCCGCTCGGGCAGCACACCGGTGGTCCGCAGGGCGATCATCGCGAGGAACCCCGCCACGAACAGCGGCACGATCGGCGGCCGGCCGCCGCTCCTCACCGACCGCTCGGCCGCCTCCCCGGCCGTCTGACCCGCCGCCCCGGCCGGCTTCCCGGCCACCCCGACCGACTCCGCACCCACCCCGACCGCCACCGGGGACACCCCCGCCGCCCGGAGGTTGCGCCGCACCGCCACCGCCACTCCCGCGACCAGCGGCGCCAGCAGCACCACGCGCATCAGCTTGACCAGCACGGCCTCCCGCAGCGCCCCGGCCCCGCCGGTCTGCGCGGTGGCGACCACCTGCCCGACGTCGTGCACGCTCGCCCCGACCCACCGCCCGAACTCCGGCCCACCGAGCCCGAGCGGGTGCTGGAGCAGCGGCAGCACGGCGATCGCCAGCGTCCCGCACAGGGTCACCAGCGCCACCGAGGCCGCCACGTCCTCCTCCTCGCTGCCCGCCGCCTGGCTGACCGCACCGATCGCCGAGGCCCCGCAGATCGAGTACCCGGTGGCGACCAGCAGCGGCTGGTCCCCGGGCAGGCCGAGCCGTCGGCCCAGCCAGAGCGTCCCGGCGAAGGTGGCGGCGACCACCGCGAGCACCATCGCGACGGTGGCCCAGCCGAGCCCGAGCACGTCGTCCAGGCTGAGCTTGAGCCCGAGCAGCACGATCCCGAGCCTCATCAGCCGCTTCCCGGCCGTCGACAGCCCCGGCCGGGCGACGCCGCGGACCACCGGGCGCAGCCCGGGCAGGTGGGCCACCGCCATGCCGAGCACGACGGCGGCGGTGAGTTCGGGCACGGCCGGCACCAGCGCGTGGACGGCCAGCGCGGCGGCCACCCCGAGGGCCGCGAACAGCAGCCCGGGAGCGTCCCCGCGCATCGGCGACAGCGAGCGGGTGCGGGCGGCGCGCTGCCGGAGGGTGAGTGCCACGCCGCCGCTCACTGCTCCACGTCGGCGGGCAGTCGGTAGACCCGTCGGATGCTGGTGCCGAGCCGCGAGACGTCCGCGCCGTACACGTGGATGGAGATCGCCGTGCTGCTACAGGAGTTGCGCACCAGGTGGATGTCGCCGGGCGGGGCGAAGGCGGCCACGGTGCCGGCCGGGCCGGCCACGTGCTCGGTCTCGACCAGCCGGGCGGTGCGGCCGCCGGGGACCAGACGGTAGCGGGTCTCGCTCTCCTGCCCCTGGTGGACGCCGGCCACGCACCAGGAGATGTGGTCGTGGATCGGGGTCAGCTGCCCGGGCAGCCAGACCAGGGCGACGACGGAGAAGCTGCCGTCCGCCTCGGCGTGCAGGACGTGCTGACGGTAGCGCTGCGGGTCGCCCTCGCACTGGGCCGCGGTGAGCAGCGCGTCGGGCCCGTCGGGGTCGGCGAGCAGGTGCGGGGCGAGTTGCTCGCCGACCAGGTAGGCGGTGAGTTCCGGCGGGAGCCCGCGGTCCACGACGGCGCGGATCTCACTGATCAGCGCGGTCATCCGCTCGGTGAGTCGGTCGCTGCCGACCGTGGCTGAGGGTGTCATCCCAGCAGGTTCGGACGTACCGACCTATCACGTCCAAGGAGGGCCTGTAAGCGACCTCCCCACTGGCGCTTATACGTCAGCAGCCGGCCCGGCTCGCCGCGGCCTGCCGCAGGTGGTCCAGCACCAGCCCGGTGGCCGGGATCCGGCGGTTCTCGCGCAGCACGTACGCGCTCACCTGCCGCCGCAGGTGCGGTTCGACCGCCCGCCCGGTGACCTTGCGGTGGCACATGAAGGAGAGCACCAGCGCCGGCATCAGCGCGATCCCGACCCCGGCGGCGACGAGCGACTGCACCGCGAGGTTGTCGTCGGTGGAGAAGACGATGTCCGGCGCGAAGCCCTCCTCCGCGCAGACGTGCAGCAGGTTGGCCCGGCAGCGCGGACAGCCGGCGATCCACCGCTCGCCGCCGAGGTCGGCCAGCCGTACGGCGTGCCGGCGGCCGAGCGGGTGCCCGACCGGCAGCAGCACCGTGAGCAGGTCCTCCATCAGCGGGATCTCGTCCAGGCCCTCCGGCACCTCGGTGGCCCCGCCCGGGTAGCGGAAGGCCAGCGCGATGTCGCACTCCCCGCGCAGCAGCCGTTGGACGGAGTCAGGCGGCTCGGCCTCCAGCAGTTCGACCCGCACCCCCGGGTGCTCGGCCAGCAGCCGGGCCATCGCCTCGGGTATCAGGGTCGCGTTGGCGCTGGGGAAGGCGCAGACCCGCACCCGGCCGGCGCGCAGCCGGGCGAGCGCGGTGAGCTGCTTCTGGGCGGCGGACATGCTGCCGAGGATCAGTTCGGCGTGCCGGGAGAGCGCCTCGCCCGCCTCGGTGAGCCGCAGTCCGCGCCCCGCGCGGGTGAACAGCGGGACGCCGACGGTCCGTTCGAGCGCCTTCATCTGCTGGGTGATGGCGGGCTGGGTGTAACCGAGTTCGCGGGCGGCGGCCGAGTAGGAGCCGGCTCGGACGACCTCGTGGAACGTCCTGATGTGCCGCGAATCGAACACCGGCTCCATGATCCCCCCGCCACCTCGTCCGCTTTCGGTCCTGCGTCAGCCTCGGCTCTGACGCCCGAAAAGCATAAGAGGAATTTGGAGGTAGCGACCCCGACCCCACCCGCACCTTTGGTTGAGCGTCGAACCGCCCGCCCACCGAAACGCCCACCGAACCGCCCGCCGGTCCGCCGAACCACCCGCCTCACTGCTGGGCCGACGGCGGCAGCCCCATCGCCACCCCGGCCTTGACCACCGGCGCACCGCCCCGCGCGCTCGGGCTGCGCCGACTGCGCCGCTCCACGAACCGGGCGAGCCAGGAGAGCAGCAGACACATGCCGATGTAGACCGGCGCGATCACCATCACCACCGGGATGAACGGCAGGTCGTAGTCCAGGTTGGTGGCGATCAGCTTGCCCGCGTGCAGGAACTCCTCGTAGGTGATCAGGAAGCCCAGCGAGGTGTCCTTGAGCGCGACCACCAACTGGCTGATGATCGCCGGCAGCATCGCCCGGCAGGCCTGCGGCACCAGCACGTACGTCATCACCTGGGTCTTGCGCATGCCCAGCGCGAACGCCGCCTCCCGTTGCCCCTTGGGCACCGCGAGCACGCCGGCCCGGAACACCTCGGCCAGCACCGAGCCGTTGTAGAGCACCAGCCCGGCCACCAGGGCCCAGAGCGGCTGCACCTTGAGCGCGACGAACACGAAGAAGATCATCACCAGCAGCGGCATGGCCCGGAAGAACTCCACCACCAACGTGGCGGCCCAGCGCACCATCCGGTGGTCGGAGAGCCGCCCGGCCGCGAACAGCGCGCCGAAGGGCAGCGCGAACAGCACCGACCAGCCGAACGCCGTCAGGGTGTTGCCGAGCCCGCGCAGCAGCAGGTTCTGCACCCCCCGGTACTCGAAGGGCTGCCACTTGGCGGACGTGAACTGGTGGGTGTGGAACAGCATGTAGACCACCCAGCCGATCAGCGCCGCGATCAGCAGCAGCGCGATCCCGCCGTACAGCCGGTGCCGGGAGAGCGCCTTCGGGCCGGGGATGTCGTACAGCGCCGAGGTTTCCACGGTCATCGGGACACCGCCACTCGTCGTTCCAGCAGGTTGAAGACGGCGCTGACGGCCAGGGTGATGATCAGGTAGCCGATGGCGATCCAGACGAAGGTCCAGATGATGCTGTAGCCCAGCTCGTTGATGGTCCGGTAGGTGCCCAGGAGTTCGGTGACGCTGAAGGAGCCGGCGATCGCCGTGTTCTTCGCCAGCGCGATCATCACGCTTCCGATCGGCGCCACCACCGAGCGGTACGCCTGCGGCAGCACCACCAGGCTCATCGTCTGCCCGAAGCCCATGCCGAGGCTGCGGGCCGCCTCGCCCTGCCCGGTCGGCACCGTGTTGATCCCCGCGCGCATCGACTCGCAGACGAAGGCCGAGGTGTAGCAGCCGAGCGCGAGCACCGCGAAGGTGTAGAAGGGCAGCGTGATGTCGAACCGGGGCAGGCCCAGCACCACGATGAAGAACAGCAGGGTCAGCGGTGTGTTGCGCAGCACCGTCACCCACAGTGTCCCGAACACCCGCAGCGGCTTGACCGGCGACACCCGGAAGCCCGCGATCAGCACCCCCAGCACCAGGGACAGCACGGCGCTCACCGCGAACAGCGAGAGCGTGCCGAGGAACCCGTCCCAGTAGGTCGACCAGTTGTCGGTCAGCGTTTTCACGGCGCGGCCCTCTCAGTACCGGACGATCTGCGGCGGGTTCGGCGCAGGCTCCCCGGAGAGGCCGAGGGTCGCCTCGAAGGCCCTCTTCCAGTCGCCGTTCAGCATGTGGTGCTCCAGCGCGTCGTTGATCGCGGCGCGCAGCACGGTGTCCTCCTTCGGCACCCCGATCCCGTACGGCTCGGTCGAGAACAGCGGGCCGACCACCTTGAGCTCGTCCGGCACCTTGGCCGCGTAGCCGAGCAGGATCGCGTTGTCCGTGGTCACCGCGTCGACCTGGTTGGTGATCAGGTTGTCCACGCAGGCCGAGTAGGTGTCGTAGCCGATCAGTTTGGCCTTCGGGTACTGCGACTGGATGCGCTGGTACGGCGTCGAGCCGGCCGCCGAGCAGACCTTCCTGCCGTCCAGGTCCTGGGGGCCGTGGATGGTGGTGTTGTTCTTGCGCACCAGCAGCGACTGTCCGGCGATGAAGTACGGGCCGGCGAAGCCGACCAGCTTCTTCCGGTTGTCGTTGATGGTGTAGGTGCCGACGTAGTAGTCCACCTGGCCGTTCTGCAGCGCGGTCTCGCGGTTGGCCGAGGCGATGGTCTTGAACTGGATCCGGTCCGCCGGGAAGCCCAGGGACGCGCCGACCATCTTGGCGATCTCGATGTCGAAGCCGGAGTACTCGCCGGTGGCCGGGTTCTTCTGGCCGAGGTACGGCTGGTCCTCCTTGGCGCCGACCACCAGGTGGCCCCGGCCGCGGGCGGCGTCCAGGGTCGGCGAGCCGGTGATCGCGGAGGCGTTCTGCACCTGGTAGGTGGGCAGCGCGCTGGGCTGGGGGCCCTTGGGCGGCGGGGTGCCGGGCTTGCCGCAGCCCGCCGCCAGCGCGGTGAGCAGGAGGGCGGCGAGCACCCGCCCGCCCGCCCGCGCGACGGCGGATGTCGCGGCGGGCGTCGTCTCACGGTTCACGGGGCCGCCTCAGTGCTTCAGGATCTTGGACAGGAAGTCCCGGGCGCGCTCGCTCTCCGGAGCGCTGAAGAAGTCCTCCGGGGCCCGGTCCTCGACGATCCGGCCGTCGGCCATGAACACCACCCGGTTCGCGGAGGCCCTGGCGAAGCCCATCTCGTGGGTCACCACGACCATCGTCATGCCCTCGCTCGCGAGCTGGCGCATGACGTCCAGCACCTCGTTGATCATCTCGGGGTCGAGCGCCGAGGTGGGCTCGTCGAAGAGCAGCGCCTTGGGTTCCATCGCCAGCGCGCGGGCGATCGCGACCCGCTGCTGCTGCCCGCCGGAGAGCTGGGCCGGGTACTTGTCGGCGTGCGCCGCCAGGCCCACCCGTTCCAGCAGCGCGCGGGACTTGGCGTCCGCCTCCGCCTTGGACCTGCCGCGGACCTTGATCTGCGCGAGTGAGACGTTCTGGAGCACCGTCTTGTGCGCGAACAGGTTGAAGGACTGGAAGACCATGCCGACCTCGGCGCGCAGCCGGGCGAGGCCCCGGCCCTCCTCGGGCAGCGGTCGGCCGTCGATCAGGATGGTGCCGTTCTCGATCGGCTCCAGCCGGTTGATCGCCCGGCAGAGGGTGGACTTGCCGGAGCCCGACGGGCCGATGACCACGACGACCTCGCCGCGTCCCACCGCCAGGTCGATGTCCTGCAGCACGTGCAGGTCCCCGAAGTGCTTGTTGACCCGGCGCAGTTCGATCAGCGGGGTGAGCGCCGGGGCGCCGGCCGGGGCCGGCCCGGGAGCGGCGGTCACTTGCCGCGCCGTCCCTTCAGCAGCCAGCCCAGGACGACACCCGCGATCAGCGTGGCCAGGAGCGCGATCCAGAGCGGCGCGGTGACGGTGAAGACCCAGAACTGGATCTTGACCTTGTCGAGGTTGGCGAGGAGGAACCACACGGCGAGGACGACGATGGCGCCGATCCCGATGTACCGCGTGGGAATGCCTCCGATCTCACTGCGCGAGGAGCGGGACGAACCGTCTGAAATCTTGGTCACCGGAGCAGTCTGCGGTCCGGGCGGCCGATTTGCCCGGTTTACACGCCCTTCCGGGCGAGGGAGTAACCCGTATGGGTCAATCCACCCCATACGGGTTTGAACCATCTCCTTCCCCCGTTCGGCCGACCGCGGCCGCCTCTACCCCCGGTCCACCGGCTCCCCCGGCACTCCTCTACCGTCTCTCGACCGGCTCGCCCACCGCTCCCCTACCGTCTCTCGACCGCCCCTCTACCCCTCGTCCCGCCAGGACCGCCAGAGCTCCGCGTAGGTGCCCCCGGCGGCGACCAGGTCCGGGTGGCTGCCGTACTCGCTGATCCGTCCGCCCTCGACCACCGCGATCACGTCCGCGTCGTGCGCGGTGTGCAGCCGGTGCGCGATGGCGATGACCGTCCGGCCCTCCAGCACCCGGGAGAGCGAGCGCTCCAGGTGGCGGGCGGCCCGCGGGTCCAGCAGGGATGTGGCCTCGTCCAGCACCAGGGTGTGCGGGTCGGCCAGCACCAGCCGGGCCAGCGCCAGCTGCTGGGCCTGCGGCGGGCTCAGCGAGGCGCCGCCGGAACCGACCTCGGTGTCCAGGCCCTCCGGCAGGACGTCCACCCAGTCCCCGGCCGCCACCGCGTCCAGCGCGGCCCGCAGCTCGGTGTCGTCCGCGTCGGGCGCGGCCAGCCTCAGGTTGTCCCGCAGGGTGCCGACGAAGACGTGGTGCTCCTGGTTCACCAGGGCGACCTCCCTGCGCACCCGCTCGACGGGCATCCGCGCCAGCTCCGCCCCGCCGAGGGTGACACTGCCCCGGCCGGGGGCGTAGATCCCGGCCAGCAGCCGGCCGAGGGTGGACTTGCCCGCGCCGGACGGGCCGACCAGCGCCACCCGGCTGCCCGGGGCGACGTCCAGGGTGATCCCGTGCAGGACGTCCGCGCCCTCGTGGTAACCGAACCTGACGTCCTTCGCCTCGACCCACCGGCCGTCCGGCCGCAGGGACTCGTCCCCCTCGTGCTCGGGCACCTCGTGCACGCCGACCAGCCGGGCCAGCGAGGCCTGGCCGATCTGCAGCTCGTCGTACCAGCGCAGGATCAGGTCCACCGGGCCGGTCAGCATCTGCGCGTAGAGCACGCCGGTGGTCAGCTGACCCACCGTGATCCATCCCCGGAGGACGAACAGCCCGCCGAGCACCATGGTGGCGAGCACCGCCATGGTGTAGACGGCGTCGATGGTCGGGAACCAGAGCGAGCGCAGCCACAGGGTGTACCGGTACCAGTCCAGCCAGGCGCCCAGCTTGCGGTCGGTCAGCCGGACCCGCCGGTCACCCAGCCGCAGCGCCTCGACGGTGTGCGCCGCGTCCACGGTCTCGGCCAGCACGTTGGTCACCGCCGCGTGTGCGGCCGACTCGCTGCGGTAGGCCTGCGGTGCGCGCCGGAAGTACCAGCGGGAGGTGGCCAGCAGCAGCGGCAGACCGATCAGCGAGGTCAGCGCGAGCAGCGGGGAGGTGACCAGCAACGCGCCGACCACCAACAGCAACGACAGGACCGCGACGACGAGTTCGGGCACCGCCTCGCGCACCGACTTGTCCAGCCGGTCGATGTCGGTGGTGCCCCGGGAGACCAGGTCCCCGGTGCCCGCCCGCTCCAGGACGCCCGCCGGGAGGGCCACCGAGCGGACCAGGAAGTCCTCGCGCAGGTCGGCCAGCACCCGTTCGCCGAGCACCGCGCTGCGCAGCCGCGACCAGCCGGTGAACGCGGCCTGCGCCACCAGCGCCAGCAGGTACCAGGAGACCGCCACCGCGATGGTGGACTCCGTGGTGCCGGTGGACAGCGACTCGACCAGGCCACCGAGCACCCAGGGCCCGACCAGCCCGGCCACCATGGCGACGGTGTTCAGCGCCACCACCGCGGAGAACGCGGCGCGGTGCCGCCGCACGAGCAGCAGCAGGTACCCGCGCACGGCCGCCGGGGAGCCGACCGGCAGGGCGACGGCAGGCCCCTGCTCCTCCTGGACGGGGGGCTTCATGACGTACTCCTCGCTTGCCTGGCAGGGAAGTTGACGGCACTGCTCATGACAGCGCCGCTCATGCCGTCACCACTCGCGACGGCGGTACCCGTGACGGCGGTACTCGCACCGGCCGTTCTCATACGGCCCCGCCCACCGGCTGGGCCGCCTCCTCGTCGCGGGTGACCACGGCCCGGTAGGCCGGCTCGGTCCGCATCAGTTCCCGGTGCGGCCCGACCGCGGCGACCTTGCCCTCGCGCAGCAGCACCACCCGGTCGGCCTGATCGAGCAGCAGCGGGCTGGTCGCGAAGACGACCGTCGTGCGCCCGGCCCTGGTCGCCCGCAGCCCGGCGGCGATCCGCGACTCGGTGTGCGCGTCCACCGCGCTGGTGGGCTCGTCCAGCACCAGCACGGGCGGGTCCACCAGCAGGGAGCGGGCCAGCGCGAGCCGCTGGCGCTGGCCGCCGGAGAGGGAGCGTCCGCGTTCGGTGATCCGGGCCCGCATCCGGTCGCCCCCACTCTCCGGCGAGCCGGCCGCGAGGGACTTCAGCACGTCGTCGGACCGGGCCGCCGACAGCGCCTGCGCGACCGGGACCCGCCCCGAGGACGGGACGTCGAACAGCTCGGCCACGGTTCCGGAGAGCAGCACCGGCTCCTTGTTCTGGACCAGCACCGCCTCCCTGGCCTCGGCCGGCGGCACCGCGTCGAGCTCCGTTCCGCCCAGCCGTACCGAGAGCCGCGCCCGCTCGCCCTCGGCCGGCGGGACGTGGCCGCCAAGCCGCTCGGCCATCGCCCCGGCGACGTCCGGGTCCCCGCAGACCACCACGGTCAACTCACCGGCCCGCGCGGTCAGTCCGCTCACCGGGTCGTGCAGGTCGCCCTTCTCCGGCCGGAACAGCGAGGCCTCGCTCGCGGCTCCGCCCCGGGTCAGCGAGAGCACCCGCACGGTCCGCGCGGCGGAGACCCGTGCGACGCTCCGGGCCTGCGCCGCCTCGCCCAGGACGCGCAGCGGCGCGACCAGGAAGGCGGTCGCCCCGTAGACCGTGACCAGGGTGCCGACGGATATCTGGCCGGCGACCGCCAGCCGGGCGCCGTACCACGTGACGCAGACCACGAACAGGCCTGGCAGCAGAACCTGCTGAGCCTGCATCAGCGCCCAGACCCGGGCCGAACGGACGGCCGCCGCGCGGACCTTCTGGGAGGCCTCCCGGTACCGCTCCAGGAACAGCTCCTCGCCGCCGATGCCGCGCAGCACCCGCAGCCCCGCCACCGTGTCGGCGGCCAGTTCGGCCGCCTTGCCGCCGAGGGCGCGCTGCTTGTCGAAGCGCCGCTCGAACGGCCCGACCAGCGGCAGGACGGAGAACGACAGCATCGGGACGCCGATCAGCACCCCGGCGCCCAGCACCGGGTCGACCGCCACCACCATCGCGCCCACGGTCAGCCAGACGATCACCGCGGACCACACCCGGGCGATCAACTCGATGTACCAGCTGATCCGTTCGACGTCTCCGCCACCGACCGCGACCACCTCGCCGGTGGCGATCCGGCGGGGCAGCGCGGCCCCGATGCGCGAGGTCTTCCGGGCCACCAGCTGCCTTACCTGAATGGCCGTGTGTATCCAGTTCCACATCGCCTGACGGTGCATCAACACCGTGCCGAGCGCGGCGCCGACGCCCAGCAGCAACAAGAGCGCGCCGGCTCGCCGGATACCGCCGGCGTCACCGTCCACGGCGGCCTGCACGCCGAGGCCCAGCGGCACCGGCAACGCGGCCCGGCACCCCATCTCGAGCAACGTCCAGCAGGTGGCGAGCAGTTGGCCGCGGCGCTGACTGCGCCGCAACCAGCGCAGGAAGGCCGGGGCCGAGGAGAGATCGGGACTGCCGGGATCGGCCAACGGCAGAGGGATGAGCAGCATGACACTCCGATACGAACGGTACGAGGGTACGAGGGTGCAAAGGTGCGGGAGCACGGGAGCACAGCAGTACGGAGGTATGGAGAACGGGGCGCGCGAAACGCCTCGGTGACGTGTGCACAGCACGGACGCGCGGCGCCGCGACACGGTGGCGGCACGGCACAGCGACATCGTCGGAACATCCGGTACAGATAGCCGGACGGCGACATGACGGGCACGAACGGGCCCGGAGGTCAGGAGATCAGGAGATCATGGCCGCGAGCGTGCCAAGCTCCTCACGATCGACGCAACAGGTTTTTCTCATCGCGGTCCACCCCCCGCTCGCCCAGCGGATTCGCACGCCCCCGCGCAACGAATCCGCACGTCTCGGCGCCAGCCCGAACCCGTCCTCACCAGGACGGTCTCCACCCCGGGCAAGCCCCCGCAAAGCCTGGGCCAAGATTAACCCGATCGACGGGAACAATCACACTCGGGCGCCAGTTGCCTCCACTGGAACACACGACGACCAGGAGGACATTCCTTCCGTGAGCAACATCCCCACCGTCACCCTCAACGAGGGCGCGCAGATCCCGCAGCTCGGTTTCGGTGTGTGGCAGGTCCCTGACGCCGAGGCGCCGGCCGCCGTCCGCGCCGCGATCGAGGCGGGCTACCGCTCCATCGACACCGCGGCCGTCTACGAGAACGAGGTCGGCACGGGCTCGGCGATCAACGAGGCACTGGCCGGCGGCCTGGCCCGTGAGGACCTCTACGTCACCACCAAGCTGTGGAACTCGGGTACCCGCGACTGGTCCGGCGAGCAGGGCCGCGACGCGGTGCTGCGCGAGTTCGACGCCTCGCTGGCCAAGCTCGGCCTCGACCACGTCGACCTCTACCTGATCCACTGGCCCCGCCCGATGCACGGCAGCTTCGTGAACATCTGGAAGGCCTTCGAGCAGCTGAAGGCGGACGGCCGGGTCAAGTCGATCGGCGTCTCCAACTTCGGCGCCGAGCAGCTCGCCCGCCTGCTGGACGAGGCCTCCGTCGCCCCGGCGCTGAACCAGGTCGAGCTGCACCCGTACTTCCCCCAGACGGAGCTGCGCGCCTTCCACGCCCAGCACGGCATCGCCACCGAGGCGTGGAGCCCGCTGGGCCAGGGCAAGGAGCTGCTCTCCGAGCCCGCGCTGGCGGAGGTCGCCCGCAAGCACGGCCGTACGGTCGCCCAGGTGGTGCTGCGCTGGCACCTCCAGAGCGGCGTGATCGCCATCCCGAAGTCGGTCACCCCGTCCCGGATCCGCGAGAACCTGGACGTCACCGGCTTCGAGCTGGACGCCGAGGACCTCGCGGCGGTCGCCTCCGTGGCCACCGACAAGCGGATCGGCCCGGACCCGCAGGACTTCGACTGGAACTGACGTCCGGCCCGGGGGCCACCTCCGGGAATTCCTGACGACCGGTCAGCCGAAGGCCGCCCGCCCCCATCGGGGAG
>NZ_JBHUAF010000158.1:0-18318 GCF_042789895.1 Kitasatospora sp. NPDC056783 | reverse complement strand
GCCACCGGAGGGCTTCCCGTCGTGTCCGGCCCGGAAGGCCGCGCGTTACGGGGTGGGGGTATCCGGGGGTGTCCGGGAGCGGCCCCTCACCGGTCGGCCGGGGCCCCCGTCAACTGGGCGATGAGCAGGCCGAGCACGGCCGCGGCCTGGTCGGTCAGGTAGAAGTGCCCGCCGGGGAAGACCCTCAGGCTGAAGGCACCCCGGGTGTGACCCTCCCAGGCGCGGACGTCCTCGACGGCGACGCGCGGGTCGACGTCGCCGGTCAGCGCCGTGATCGGGCAGTCCAGCACGGCGTCCGGCTCGCCCCGGTAGGTCTCGATCGCGGTGTAGTCGCTGCGCAGCGGCGGCAGGATCATGTCGCGCAGCTCCTGGTCCGCCAGCACCTGCCGGCCGGTGCCGCCGAGCAGCACCAGCTCGTCGAGCATCCCCTCGTCGGGGAGCAGGTGCACCCGCTCGTCGCGGTGGACCGAGGGCGCGCGGCGCCCGGAGGCGAACAGGTGGGCCGGGGCGTCCAGGCCGTCCCGGTGGAAGCGCAGCGCCACCTCGAAGGCGAGCACCGCGCCCATGCTGTGCCCGAAGAAGGTCAACGGCCGGTCCGCGCAGGGCCGCAGCACCTCGTACAGCCGGTCCGCCAGCTCCGCGACCGTGGTGATCCCGGGCTCGGTCCGGCGGTCCTGCCGCCCGGGGTACTGGACGCACAGCACGTCGGCGTACGGGGAGACCGCGGCGGACACCGGGTGGAAGTAGCCGGCCGATCCGCCGGCGTGCGGGAAGCAGACCAGTCGGGGCGCGGCCTCCGGCGCGGGGTGGTAGCGGCGGAGCCAGCGGGTGTCGACCTGGGTGCTGTGGCCTGACATGGGTGTCCCTTCGATCGCCTGCGCAAAAACCGTTCTGCCCGTCCGTCAGATCCTCGTCGATCCCTTCGGGCGGCGTACAGCCCCGACGACCCCCTGTTGCGCGGTGGCGCTTTCCGCGCTGTGGACCACGGCCGGCACAGGCATAGGCATACCATCGGTATGTAACGGGAGAAGCAGCATAAGCACCCAATTCTGCATGACAATACGACAATTGGATGCATCCTCTCCCCTCCACCAGCCGGACCGCCCACCCCGTGAAGGGACCCATGGACTCCGCCTCAGCCGACACCGGAACCCCCCTCCCCCCACTCCACCGGCTCCCCGTCGCCCCCGCCCAGCCGCCCCACCCCACCACCCTCCCGGACGGCACCCCCGCGTGGCTGATCACCCGCTACCACGACGTCCGGCAGGTCCTCGCCGACCCCCGGGTCACCCGGGCCGACCTGCACGACATCGGCACCGCCGGCACCACCGCCGACGTGGCCGCCAACCCGGCCTCGCTGTTCAACCAGGACGGTGCCGCCCACCGCCGGCTGCGCGGCACCGTCCAGCGGGCCTTCACCCCACGGGCCATCGCCGACTGGCAGCCCTGGGTCGCGGCCGCCGTCCAGCAGCACGTGGACCGGCTGGTCGCCGCCGGACCGCCCGCCGACCTGGTCCCCGCGTTCGCCCGGCCGGTGCCCTTCGCCGTCACCACCCGGCTGATGGGGCTCGACGGGAACGGGCCGGACCGGCTGGAGGAGGACCGGCTGCACCGCTGGACCCTCGCCCTGCTCGCCCAGGGCGGCGCCGCGGACCAGTCGCCGACCGCCGGCCACGACGACACCCTCGCCGAATTCGGCTCCTTCATGGCCGAGTTGGTCGCCCGACGACGGCGCGAGCCCGGCGACGACCTGGTCAGCCGGCTGGTCCGGGCCGCCGACCAGGACGGCGGCGTCAGCGAGGAGTCCCTCGTCTTCCTGGTCGCCGGACTCACCGCCAGCGGCAACGAGAGCGTCGCCGGAGCCCTCGCCAACGCCCTGGTGTACGTGCTCGGCGAACGCCCCGGCCACTGGCCGCGCCTGGCCGACCCGGACACCGCCGAGCGCACCGCCGAACGCCTGCTGCACTACATCCCCCTGGGCGACGACCAGGCCACCATCCGCCGCACCACCGCGGCGGTCGAGGTCGGCGACGTCACCGTCCCGGCCGACTCGGTCGTCGCCGTCAGCCTCAACAGCGCCAACCGCGACCCGGCCGTCTACCCCGGAGGGCTCGACGCCGACCTCGGCCTCCCGCTCCCCGCCCCCACGCTCGCCTTCAGCGCCGGGCCGCACTACTGCGTCGGCGCCTGGCGGGTCCGCCTGGAGATGCGCGAGTCCCTGCGACGGCTGGCCGCCGCCCTCCCCGGGCTGCGCCTCACCACCCCCGTCGCGGAGCTCGACTGGCAGCTCGGCGGCACCACCCGGAGCCCGTCGCGCGTCCCGGTCGACTGGTAGCCGGCCCCTGCTCGGCGCTCAGCCGTCGAGCAGGGCGCCCAGCCAGAGCTCCCGGTGGCGCTCGATGTACTCGGCGTCCCCGCGCCAGACCTCCCCGTGCCCCTCCGCCCAGAGCCGCGCCCAGGGCTGGACGCCACGGCCCGCCCGGTCCCGCAGGAAGTCGTGCATGGCCATCGACCGCAGCCCCAACAGCGGGACCAGCTCCCGCCGTTCGGCCTCGTCCAGCCCGTAGGCGTTGACGAAGACCCGCAGCCGGGCCGCCGCGTCGGCGTCGGCGAGCCGCCAGCCCGCCTGCGTCGTCAGCGGCAGGAACCCGTGCAGCGCGTACGCCAGGTCCCACAGCCGGGTCCCTGGGGCGGCGGTGTCCCAGTCGATGAAGGACCACGGGTGTTCGCCCCCGCCCACCAGGTTCCACGGGGCCAGGTCGTTGTGGGCGATGATGTCGGCGCCGCCCCCGGGCGGCATCAGCACCTGCCACCGGGCGTCCGGCGGCGGCGTGAATCCCGCCACGGCATCGTGGAACTCCCTGATCAGGAGCGCGACTTCGGCCAGCCTACCGGCCGGGTCCAGCAGGCCGAAGCGGTCGGGCCAGACGACCTGGCCCGGCTGGTACGTCAGCACCTCGCGCCCCCGCTCGTCGAGGCCGAGCGGGCGCGGCGCCGCCCGGAACCCCGCCGCGCGAAGGTGCTCCAGCAGCGCGTGCACGGCCGGTGTCCACGGCCCGGCCGGGCGCCGTACGGTGTCCCCGACCCGGACCACCCCGGCGCTCACGTTGCCGCCGGACAGCGGCTGTTCCTCGTCGTGGCTCAACGTGCTTCCTCTTCCCTCGGGTTGGGCCGTGTCTCGTGATTCGCGTCGATCAGCGCGCGGCGACTCAGCCGAACAGCCCCTCCCCCAGCGTTCCGCCCTCCTTCGCCCCCGGCAGGACGTAGGCCACCGCCGAGGCCGTGTGCTCGACGAAGGCGTTCAGGGCGTCGCGGGCCGCCAACCGCTCCTGGACCCGGGTGAACTGGGCCGGGTCGCGCACGAAGGCGCAGAACAGCAGGCCCCGGTCGCCCGGGCCGTCGTCGTAGCTGTAGCCCCGCCGCAGCATCCGGGCGCCGCCGTCCAGCCGGGGGCTGGACAGCCGCACGTGCGCGGTCGCCGGGAGGACGTACGAGCCGTCCGGGTTCTTGGTGTAGATGTCCGGCTCGTCGTGCTCCGCCGTGCCGGTGAGCGGGGAGCCGTCGCCGGCCCGGCGGCCCATCACCTGCTCCTGCCGCTCCCCGGGCAGGGCCGCGAAGGCCGCGGTGTCCATCCGGATCCGGCGGTAGACCAGCACCGTGCCGTGCTCGTACGGACCCGGCGGCCCCCAGACCCACTGTCCGTTCTCCTCCGCCGTCGGGTTCGCCGTACCGTCCTTGAAACCGAACAGGTTGCGCGGGGTGGCGCCGCCGGCCGTCCGGGCCAGGAAGCCGGACTGGGTCCACCGCACCGTCGCGCCCACGGCCCGGGCCACCGCGCCCAGCTGCTCGGCGACCACCGACAGCGGCCAGCGGTCCGCCGCGCACAGCTGGACCACCAGGTCGCCACCGCCGCGCGCCGGGTCGAGCTTGTCCCCGGGGAAGACGGGCACCGCGGTCAGCAGCGCCGGTGGAACGTTCAGCCCCAACCGGGCGGCGAGCTCCGGTCCGACCCCCACCACGCTGCTGAGACCGGCCGGTTCGCCGTCCCGCAGCCGCGCGTCCGCCGGGCCGGCGCCGGACGCCTCGGCGAGCACCCTGGTCGACTCGCCGAGCAGGGCGCGCAGCGCGGCCCGCCCGTCCGAGGTCGCGGCGGGCGCCAGGTCGAGGGCCAGCAGCTGGGTGGCCGGCTGCTGCGCGGCCGTCACCCCGGACTGCCGCTCGCCGTGGAAGGGCGGCGTCCGCCGTTCCGGGGCCGCCGCCCGGCCGGGAGCGCTCCCGCCGCCGCCCCCACCGCGCAGGGCCAGCGCCGCCGCCCCCGCGCCCAGCCCGGCGGCCACCACCGCCCCGCCCGCGAGCAGACCCCGACGGTCCACACCGCCCGTGCTGGTGCGCGGCCGGTCCGGCGCCTTTCCGCTTTCGGCATGCATGAGCGACATTGGAGACGATAGAACACGCCGTATGCAACTTCTGACCACACGTCACTCCCGGTCCGCCACCGCCCGCACACCGGAGGCCGGGCCCCGCCGCCGCCCGTCCGCCCCGTTCGCCGCCGTCCTCGCCCTCGCGCTCGTCCTCGCGCCCGCCCTCGCCGGGTGCTCCTCCGACGGCTCGTCCTCCTCCGACGCCAAGCACCCGGGCGGCACGGTCGTCCGCGTCCCGCAGGACTTCGCGACCATCCAGCAGGCCGTGGACGTCGCCCACGAGGGGGACACGGTGCTGGTCGACGCGGGCACCTACCGGGAGAGCGTGCGGATGACCAAGCCCGACATCGTGCTGCGCGGCACCGACCGCAACACCGTCGTCCTGGACGGCGGCCTGCGGCTGGTCAACGGCATCGCCGCCTCCGGCCCCGGCTCGGTGGTGGAGAACCTCACCGTCCACGGCTACCTCGCCAACGGCGTGCTGTTCACCGGCGTCACCGACGAGAAGCTCCAGCAGCACGGCGCCGGCGGCTCCGCCTACAACCCGCTGGACACCACCCGCTTCCCGGCGCTCCGGGGCTTCCGGGCGAGCGGCGTCACCGCGTACAACAACGGCCTGTACGGCATCTACGCCTTCGACGCGCAGGCCGGCGTCATCGAGGACTCGTACGCCTCCGGGGGCGCCGACTCCGGCATCTACGTCGGCCAGTGCAAGCCCTGCGACACCCTGGTGCGCAACAACACGGTCGAGCGCAACGCCGTCGGCATCGAGATCACCAACGCCTCGGACGGGCTCACCGTGGTCGGCAACAAGGTCAACGGCAACCGGGTCGGCGTCACCGTCAACTCCAACGACCTGGAGGCCCTCGCCCCGCAGCACGGCGCGGTGATCGTGGGCAACGTCGTCACCGACAACAACGCCACCGACACCCCCCAGCAGGCCGACGGCGGCTACGGCATCGGCATCGGGATCGGCGGCGGCACGGGCAACCAGGTGCAGCGCAACCTGGTCCAGGGCAACCGCGCGGTCGGCGTCGTCATCACCGACCCGCCCGGGCACCCGGCCAGTGGCAACCGCGTCGAGGGCAACCGGACCACCGGCAACGGCACCGACCTGGCGCTGGCCTCCGCCGACCCGGCCAACTGCTTCACCGGCAACCAGCCGGCCGTCCAGAGCCCGGACGACCTGGAGAACCTCGCGAGTTGCGCCGTCCCGGGCCGGGCCGCCCCGCCCTTCGGCCGGACCAGCGCGGTCCAGTCGCCGCCCGGCATCCCGTTCAGCCAGGTGCCCGCCCCGCCGGCCCAGCCGTCGACGCTCGACCCGGCCGCACCCGGCCGCCCGGCGACCGGACTGCCCGGCCCGGTCGACATCGGCGCCTACCCGCTGCCGGCGTCGGCGGACGCGCTGCCGAAGCACTGAGCCGGGGCCGGTCCTCGAACTCCCGCTCGCCGGTCGACGCTATATTCCTTGCGGGCGACGGGAGTTCGTGAACGGGCCCGGCCGAGCTCGCGCCCCCTGCGGCAGGAGTGGGCGGGGCCGCGGGCCGCCAGGAGAGACCCGGACCCGCGACTTGGAGGCCGCACCCGATGCCCGACGGCTTGACCACCGACCTCGTCCTGGGCTGCGCCGTTCTGCTGGGCGCCTGCGTCCAGCGGCTCGCGGGCATCGGCTTCGCCCTGGTCGCCGCGCCCGTCCTGGTGCTGCTGCTCGGCCCGGGCGACGGCGTCAGGCTGTCGAACGTCGCCGCCGGCGCCATCAGCGCCGTCGGCCTGCCGGGCGGTTGGCGGCAGGTGCGGCTGACCGCGATGCTGCCGCTGATCCTCGCCGCGGCCTGCACGGTGCCGGCCGGGGCGTGGGTCGCGGCGGAGGTCCCGGAACCCGGGCTGTTCATCGGCATCGGCGTGCTGGTCAGCGCGGCCTCACTGCTGGTGCTGCGCGGGGTGCGGGCCGCCGCGCTGCGCGGCGTGGGCGGCGCCCTGGTCGCGGGCGCGACCAGCGGGTTCATGAACTCGGCCGCCGGGGTGGGCGGCCCGGCCGTCTCCCTGTACGCCGTCAACACCGGTTGGACGGCACGGGAGTTCGTGCCCAACGCGCAGTTCTACGGCGTGGTGGTGAACGCCTTCTCGCTGGCCGCCAAGGGCCCACCCACCCTGTCCGTCACCGCCTGGTGGCTGGTGGCCGCCGCCCTCGCGGGCGGTGCCGCCGTCGGCCGGCTGCTCGCCGCGCGGGTCCCGGAGGCGCGTGCCCGGCTGGTGGTGCTGGGCCTCGCCCTGGCGGGCGGGCTGACCACCCTCGCCAAGGGCGTCTGGGGGCTCGGCTGAGCCCGGCCGGGCCCCGGGGCGCGACCGCCCGGAACCCGGCGGACACCCAGCGAACGTCCAGCGGATTCCCAGCAGACACTCCGGGCGGTCCCGGATCATCCGGATACCCTTGCCAATACGGGCAGTTCGGGACACCCCCGACAGTTGGGAAACGGTCCGGGCGTCCCTCCGCGGACATGACATACTGCGTCGGTGACCTCAGCCGAGCTGGCCGCGAAGCCACCCAAAACCCGTCCCCAGCTGGGCCGGAAGTTCCACTTGCTGTGGTCCGCGTCGGCGGTCTCCTTCGTCGGCGACGGCATGCGGGACTCCGCCCTGCCGCTGCTGGCGGTGGCCGTCTCCGAGTCTCCCGGCGCGGTCTCCGTGGTGTCCGTCGCCGCGTCACTGCCCTTCCTGCTGACATCGCTGCACGCCGGAGTGCTCGCCGACCGGACCGACCGTCGGCGGCTGATGTGGACGATCGACGCCGCGCGCGCCGTCGTCGTCCTTGGCTTCGCCTGCTGGGTCCTCCTCACCTCCCCGCCGCTGGCCGCGCTCGCCGTCCTGGCCTTCCTGCTCGGCTGCGGCGAGACGGTCTTCTCCAACGCCGCCACCTCGGCCGTCCCGGAGCTGGTCCGGCCCGACCAACTCGACGCCGCCAACGGCCGGCTGCAGGCCAACATGCTGATCGGCGGGAACCTGGTCGGCCCGCTGCTCGGCTCGGCGCTGTTCGCCGTGGCCGCCGCCGCCCCGTTCGCGGTGGACGGCATCTCCTTCGCGCTCGCCGCCGTCCTGGTCGCCGCCACCGGCCGCTCCACCGCCCCCCGCGGCCGGGCCGACCGCCGCCCGGTGCTCACCGAGATCCGCGAGGGCGTCGACTGGCTGATCGGCCACCGCGAGGTCCGCACGCTCGCCGTGCTCTCCATCCTGGGCGCGCTGGCCTGCTTCATGGGCACCACCATGCTGGTCCTGATGGTCACCAGGGTCCTCGACGCTCCGGCCGCCTCCTACGGGATCGTGCTCGCGGCCGGCGCGCTCGGCGGCACCGCCGCGAGCACCCTGGCCGGCCGGCTCGGCCGGCTGCTCGGCCGGGGTGCCCGGATCGCGCTCGCCTTCCTGCTGATGGGCACCTCACTGGTCCTGGCCGGGCTGGCCACCTCCCTGGCCGCGGTGGCCGCGCTGTACGCCGTGACGGGCTTCGGGATCGTCACCTGGAACATCCAGGCCGTCTCGTTGCGCCAGCAGGCCGTACCGAAGGAGCTGCTCGGCCGGGTCAACAGCTGCTACATGCTGCTCACCCGGATCGGCATCATGTCCGGTGCCGCCCTCAGCGGCTGGATCGCGTCCGTCAGCGGCATCCGCACCCCGCTGTTCGTCGGCGGCGGGCTGCTGCTGGTCCTGCTGGTCGCGGTGCTGTTCCTGCTGCCGCGGATGAACGCGATGGAGGCGGCCGCCGCGCCGGCCGCCGCCACCGAGGGCGACTAGGTCCTGTCCGGGTGGCAGCCCGGATTCGGGTTGGCCCACCGCCCGGCCGGATGATCAGGTCAGGCCATGGACACCAGCACGATCGGCGACCCGCTGCCCGCGGAGGCCGTCCGGCTCCTGGAGGCCCTCCTCCAGGACGACGACCCGACACACCGCGCACTGCTCGCGCAGCTCCCCCACCTGCGCGTCACCGGCCACTGCCGATGCCCCTGCGCCAGCCTCGACTTCGGCCTCGACCAGGCGGCGGCACCGGCCGCGCCCGTCACCCGCAATCCCGCCGCCGAGGCGCCGATCCACGACGCCGACGGCGAACCGGTCGGGGGCGTACTGGTCTTCACCCAGGACGGCTACCTGTCCGGCCTGGAGGTCCACACCTGGGCCGACGAGCCGATCACCCGGCTCCCACACCCGGACCGGCTCTTCCGACTCCCGCGCGGGTGAGGGCTCCGGGCCGCACCCGCGGGCGGTTCGGCCCTCGGGACGGACAACTGCGCGGCACGGATGCCGACTTGGCGGTCGCCCGCATGCCGTCGAGGGCCCCCGGACCGGGGCCACGGCCGGGGTGAGGGCAGGGCGAGGGCAGGGCGAGGGCAGGGCGGCACCAGGGATCGCCGAGCAACGAACGACCGAACCGCCCGTACCGGGGCGCTCCTCGATTCGGAGCTCGGCACGGAGCCGCGCGGTGGCGAGGGCGGCCGAGGTGGGACAGGGCGGCAGCCCGAGCGGCCCGGCGCCGACCGAACTCCCCCGCTCGAACCGCGCGTCGACCCAGCTCGTCGGGCCCCCACGCGGTGGCGAGGGCCCACGAACCCACCCGGCCGCCGCCCCTTCCCCTACCTCCGGGACTCGGCCACCCCGGCACCCGCCCCGGCGGACGGTTCCCCGGACGGCCGGCCATCACCCGGAGCGGCCGCCGCCCGGCCGCGCGCGGCGGTGAGGGCGGCCAGGGCCGGGGTGGCCGCGAGGACGAGGCAGAGCGGCAGCGCGAGCCGGTCGGCGAGCAGCCCGGCCAACGCCGTTCCGGCCGAACCTCCCGCGTTGAAGCAGGCGTTGACCCAGGCGCCGGCCCGGGTGCGCCGGCCCGGGCCCGCGAGTTCGTCGGTGAGCAGGTAGGCGGTGGTGAGGGTCGGCGCCACCGTCAGGCCGGCCAGGGCGGCGACGGCCGCCAGCAGCGGGAGCGTCGGAGCGAGGGAGGTCAGGGCCAGCGCCCCGGCGAAGGCGGTGGTGAGCACGGCGAGCCGGGCCTGCGCCGAGGCCCGCCAGTCGAGGGCGCCGAGGACCAGACCGCCGATCGCGCTCCCGGCCGCCAGCGTCGCCTCCACCCAGGCCACGTCGGCGGTCCGGCCGTGCCGCTGGGCGAAGACCACCGCCAGCAGGCCGAACGCGCCGAGTCCGGCACCGGCCGCGGCTGCGGCGGCGAGCGGCTGGCGGGTCCGGGCCAGCAGCCGCCAGGAGCTCGACCGGTCCTCGGTGGACGTGGAGCCGGCCTCCGTGGGGGCCGGTCCGTCGTGGACCGAGGCGGCCAGGGCCAGGGTGCCGCCGAGGACGAGGACGGCCCCGACCACCACGCCGAGCGCCGGGCGCGCCGTCGCCGCCGCGATCACGCCGGACAGCAACGGGCCGGTGACGTAGAGGAGTTCCTCGGCGACGGTGTCCAGGCTGTAGGCGCGTCGGCGCAGGCCGGGATCCGGCAGCAGGGCGCTCCACCGCGCCCGGGTGACCGGCCCGAGGGGCGGCGCGAACACGCCGGCCGCCACCGCGAGGGCGAGCAGGGCGGGGTACGGCACGCCCGGTCGCCAGGTGGCGGCGGCCAGGCCGAGCAGGACCAGCGCGTACCCGGCCGCCATCGGCGGCAGCGCCCGGCGCGGGCCGTGGCGGTCGACCAGCCCGGCCCTGAGGGGCGAGATCAGCACGCCGGAGATGGAGAACAGGGCCATCAGCCAGCCGGCCCGGGCGTACGAGCCGGTCGCGCCGGTGACGGCGAGCACGAGTGAGAGTGGGACGACGCCGTAGGAGAGGCGGCCGATCAGGGCCGCACCGAAGAGCCGGACCGCGCCGGGGGTGCGCAGGACCGTCACGTAGGACGAAGACATGGAGGTGTTCCTCTGGAGGTGGCGCGCGCCGCGCGCCGGTGTACCGGGACGCCGAAGGACCGCACCACCGGGGTGCGGTCGCCATCCGGGCCCTAGTCACGAGAGAGGAACACACGGCCATCGTAGGGCACTCCGCCGTCGGCCCCGCGCGAGAAGTCGGCCGGCCCGACTTCTCGCGCACACCCGCCCTACGCCGCCGCGCGGGCGCGGAGGCGGTCCACGAGGGGCCGGAGCCTGGACGGGCCGAGCAGCGGCGCCCGGACCACGCACAGGGCGAAGAAGGCCTGACCCAGGAGCGGGACGATCAACAGGGGCGGGAACAGGAACAGCAGCCAGAGCGGCAGGATCAGCAGCCCGGCCAGCGGCCCCCGGAACTCGGTGCCCGTCTTCTCCCTGAACAGCGAGTAGACGACGCAGATCGCGATGGACGGAATCCCGGTGATCGCCATGAACCGCAGGACGTCCGCCGGCACCGGGCCGCCCGTCTGCGCGGTCATCGACATCGTCAGGATCCAGGTGACCGCCGAGGTGACGGTGTAACGGATCACCAGGTCGGCGAGCCGGAGTCCGATGACTCCCAGGTTCCGCCACGGTGTGCTCGGGTCCACGAGATTCCTTCCTCAGCGCGTCGGGGGCGGCCGATTCGGACATCATGCCAGGAGTATTGAACACGTTCAATTACCTGGGCGCACCCCCGCCGCCGAGCGGGCCCGGCCGGGCGGCCGCAGCTCGCGGTCACCCTCGGGGGTGGCGGTCGTGATGGCGTCCGGACGATGGGGCATCCGCAGGACGGCGACCGCACCGAGGCCGACGACGGCGATGGCGAGGAGGAACAGGAGCGGAAGGACGAGGTCGATCAGGAGTCGCACGGGGCCTCGGGTCTGGTCGTGGTGGTGGAGTGGTTCACTCCTCGCCGCATATCGGCGGACACGCTCCGGCTGACGGCGAGTTCACAGGTCGCCGCCTACTCGTTGCACACGTCCCGCTACGCTCAGCATGCAGTCTGCGCGCCACAGAGCGCAACTCGCTCCCCACGGCTCGCATATTTGCAAATCGAACCTGAATTCGGCCTCCCCACCGGGCAGTTGTCGGTAGCGCGGCCGACCGCCGCGCAGGCAGACTGGTCGACTGATAGTTCAGGAGGGGGCACGATGGCAGTCTCGACCGTTCGCCGGCGAAGGCTCGGTGGCGTGCTGCGGAAGCTCCGTGAGGAACGGAAGCTCACCGCAGAAGTGGTGGCCGAAGCGACGGGGATGAGCCAGGCCAAGCTCACCCGGATCGAGACGGCCCACACCGCGGCCAAGGTCGAGGACGTCAACAGACTCCTCGACTTCTACGGATGCGAGGACGAGGACTACCGGGCCGGCCTGATCGCCATCACCAAGGACGGCAGCAAACGCGGCTGGTGGCTGAGCTACCGCGACGTCATCAACTCCACCGCGGCCGACCTGATCCTTCTGGAGGCCGACGCCGCCACCTATCGGACGTACGAACCGGCGTTCGTCCCGGGCCTGTTCCAGACCCCCGAGTACGCGCGCATCGTCATCGGCCGGCTGCGCATCCGGTCCGGCGGATCGGTCGAGGACCTGGTCCAGGTCCGGATGGCCCGCCAGTCCATCCTGACCCGCCCGAACCCGGTGCAGGTGCGGGCCGTCATCCACGAGGCGGCGCTGCTCGCCAACGCCGACCGCCCCGAGATCATGGTCCCGCAGCTGGAGAGGCTGCTGACGCTCAGCAGCCTGCCCAGCATCGACATCCAGGTCATGCCCGTCGGTGCGGCCGTCCACCCGGGCATGACCGGCGCGTTCGCGATGATGGGCTTCCCCCAGCGGAAGGACCTCGACGTCGTCCTGGTCGAGGGCCTGCTGAGCAGCCTGTGGGTCGAGGACCCGTCCGACGTCGAGCTCTACCGGGCGAAGTTCCGGGAGATCACCGCCGAGGCCATGTCCGTCGACTCCTCGCTCGCCTTCATCACCGCACAGAGAGACCGGATCAAGTGACCCAGCCGACCTTCACCAAGTCCAGCCACAGCGCCGGGGACGACAACTGCGTCGAAGTCGCCGTCCCCGGCGGCCCGACCTGCTACATCCGCGACTCCAAGGACGCTTCCGGACCGTCCCTGGCCGTCGGCCGCGAGGCCCACGCCGCCTTCGTCCGGGCCGTCGCCGCCGGGGAGTTCGACTTCGGGCTCATCTGACGGCCGCACCGCCGGGCGCCTCGGGCACCGCGCCGTGGATCGCGGCGACCATCGCCGCGGTCCCGAAGCCGAGCACCGGATCGGGCCGGCCGGACAACAGGCTGGCGTAGAGCGGCCGGTAGTGGGCGACCTTCCGCCCGGTCCTGCCGTCGTTGCCGAAGGCCGCCAGCAACTCGCCCTCCCTGGCGGCGAATCCGGTCATCGCGGTGTGGTCGATCCAGACCTCCACGCCGGTGTTCCCGAAGGCCAGGCTGCTCTCCTTGCTGCTGGAGCCGGTCAGCCAGCTGCTGCGCAGCCGGGCCGTCCCCACCTCCCCCCGGGAGCGGAACTCCACCGCGCACCACGCGCTCGCGCCACCGTCCGTCTGCCGGACGGACGTGAGGGCGACGAGGTCCACGAAACGGGTGAGCATGCTGAGCTGGTTCACCCCCGAGTCCGTCCAGCTGGAGACGTACGAGGCGAAGGCCGCCTCGCCCCGCAGGACGTACGGGTCGTAGAAGGCCGAGGTGATGGTCGTGACCGGCCCCCACTCCGGATGCGCGGCGAGCAGCTCCGCCGCCCAGTCGACCTCCGGGGAGAAGGCGAAGTGGTGCGCGGTGAACACGCGGTCCGCCACGTCGGCCTTCCCCTCCAGCTCGCGCAGCGCGGCCAGGGACGCGAGGTCGTGGACGAGCGGCTTCTCCACCAGCACCCGGGCCGTGGAGCGGAGCAGCGCCTCGGCCAGCAGCTCGGTGTGCGTCTCCGTCGGAGTGGCGAGTACCAGCAGGTCCGGCCGGTGGCGGTCGAGCGCCCGGCCGAGGTCGCGGTGGTGCGGCGGCCTCGCACCCCGGAAGTCGATCGGCCCGACCGGCCTCGGGTCGACGGTGAACTCCAGTTCCACGTCCGGCCGTTCGGCGAGGACGGCGAGGTGGGTCTCGGCGATGATGCCGAGCCCCACCAGCCCCACTCGTACCGGGTCGGTGCGCTCCTGCTGGGCCATGGGCTCTTCCCCTCGTCCGTTGCGGCCCCGGACTCCGGGGCTCCGACGACCCATCCTCGCGCAGCCACCCGCGTTCACCGGCCCGACGGCCCGGCCCGCCCGTCGGCCCACTCGGCCCGGGGGTCTCGCTCCGCGGGCCGCCGGGTGCGCCTGACCGCCGCCCGCAGGCCGCCGGTCGTCGCGGGGTCTCCCGAGGAGTCGCCGGCGCGGGTCTCCCGAGGAGTCGTCGGCGCGGGGTCTAGAGCGCCAGGTCGACGGCGAGGCAGTTGTAGAAGTTCCAGGCGCGCTCGGGGTCGTAGGCGGTGCCTGCGGCGCCGCCCGGGCCGGACGGCGCCTCCTCGGTCATGTCCTCGTAGCGGATGCGTGCGGGGAGCGCGCCGTACCGGGCGCGGCGGGCCTCGGCGGCGCGGTCGTCCGCGGGCTGGTCGTTCATGGCCACTCTCCGGATCTCACCGATGACGGGCGGCGCCCGGGGCTGCCGCCGCGGACGGTCTTCAGGGTGCGATCCGCGATCGTCACCTGTCAAGAGGGTGACGCACGATGACGGGAACACACTCGCCACCCCGGCACTCACACGTGTTTTGGCCGATTCTGCACTCCCGGGCATATTGTTGAACGTGCAATGATCTGCTCCCGGCAGGGCTCGCCCGTCGAGTCCCGAGCCGACCCTTCCGGCAGTTCCGTCACCCACGAGAGGTGAGTTGCATGTTCACACCCAAGGCGAACATCCGCCGCGCAGCCACGACCGCCGCCCTGGCCGCCGCCCTGATCGGCCTCGGCGCCGGGGCGGCCGACGCCGCCGGCTGGCCTCCGCTGCAGCCGGGCGCGCGGCTCTACTCGGCCGCCAACGGGCAGGGCGCGGCGACCACCGTCAACCTCGGTGACCTCGGCACTTGCCACACCCTGTCGACGGCCGCCCGATCGGTGCAGGTCGCCAACGGCTCCGCGTCCGTGGTGCTGTACCCCGGCGCCGGCTGCACCGGCACCAGCGCGTGGGCCACCGGCTCGCTGGCCCAGTCCAACATCCCGTTCGCGGCCCTGAGCTACCGGGTCGTCCCGGCGTAACGAGGACACCCGGCCGGGCGAGCGCCTCGCCCGGCCCGACACCTCGGCCACTCCCCCGATGCCCGGCACCGCCCCACGGCGACGCCGGGCATCGGCATGCCCGCTCACACGTCCCGCCCATGCATTTCGATGCGTCACCACCTCGACAGGTGGCGCAGCCTCGGAAATCCACCGCCGCCGACTGGAGCGGCTGCTTGCGACGAGGACACCCCACCAAGGCCGACCGACCTCCGTGGGGCGCGGTTTCCCAGGGGCCGACAGCACCGGCTGGCGGGCCCGACGGGTTCCGGCCGCGCTCAGCCGTCGGAGCCGTCCCGGGGCAGCCACCGGGAGTGGTGCCGCTCGGCCCAGGCCCGGCCGACGTACCCGGTGCGCATGCCGCGCCGGGCCTCCGGGTCCTGGACCGCCTTGCGCAGGTGCCCGAAGACCACGAAGGCGATCGCCCAGGCCAGGAGGTCGTGGACGAAGATCGCGCTGGTGCGGGAGACGAACGGCAGCAGGTCCTTGAACCACATCAGCAGGCCGGTGAACGCCATCACCAGCACCGCCCCGGCGATCCAGCCCGCGTAGAGCTTCTGGCCGGCGTTGAACTTGCCCGCCGGACGCGCCTCGGGCCACGCCCGGCGCCTGCGCACGGCCCGCAGCCACTCCCGGTCGTACGGGGCGAAGCGGTTGAGCCGGCGCAGGTCCGCGCGGAACTCGGCGGAGAGCAGTCCGAGCAGGACGGGCAGCGGCAGCAGGATGCCCGACCACTTGTGGACGGCGGCCACCAGGGGGCGCCGGCCGACGAGTTGGGCCAGTGGCCCCAGGTACAGGCAGGCCGCGGAGGCCAGGCAGAGCAGCATCAGGACGGCGACGGCCCGGTGGACCAGGCGCTCGGCCGCGCTGAACCTGCGGACGCGGTCCGCGAGTTCAGGCCGCTTCGCCGCGCCGGTCGGCGTCGTCGAGCCAGCCGTCGATGTCATAGCCGCGCTCCTCCCAGTAGCCGGGGACGACCTTGTCGGTGACCGAGATGCCGGACAGCCACTTGGCCGACTTGTAGAAGTACATGGGCGCCACGTAGAGGCGGACCGGTCCGCCGTGCGCGTGGGTGATGGGCTCGTCCTGCATGTTCAGCGCCACCAGGACGTCCGAGCGGCGGGCCTGCTCCAGGGTGAGGCTCTCGGTGTACGCGCCGTCGAAGCAGGTGAAGCGGACCGCCGCGCCCGGGGAGCGGACTCCGGCGGCGTCGAGGAGGTCCGCCAGCAGCACGCCCTCGAAGGGCGTCCTGTTCACCCGCCAGCCGTCCGTGCAGAGCACGTCGCGGACCACCCTGGTCTGCGGCATCGCGCGCAGCTCCGGCAGCGTGTACGTCTTCCGGCGCTCCACCAGTCCGTCGACGCGCAGTTCGTAGTCGGTCTCGTCCTTGCGCGGCACCGAGCCGACGACGCTGAAGTACCGGAAGCCGCCCGGGTTGGGCAGCAGGCCGGTCAGGCCGGTCGCGTCCTTCTCGGCGGCGGCGGACAGGAACCCTTCCCAGCCGCGCTGGAGGTACGGCGCGGCCGCCAGCCCCACGGCGCCGGCGCCGAGCATGCCGAGCAGCGCGCGCCGTCCCACGGGCGCGCCCTCGGCCCTCCGCTTCGGATTTCCCGCCATGGTCAGTGCGCTCCTTCGCGATGGCGACGATCCCGGCGGGCGGCCGCGGTTCGGCCGGCCCGGTCGCGGGCGGATCCACACGTGTGAACACGGCGGAGCCATGTCCGCACCGTCACCGGTTCAACTGGTGACGACTCTGGCACGGCCCCGGCCGGCCTGTCAACGAGAGGCGCGGCCCGCTCCCACCCCGGCCCGAGCCGGGGCGAACGGGGGCCCGCGAAAAGAAAGTTGCCGTCCACGAACGGCCTGCTACAGTGGCGCCCATCTGTAGTCGTGTGATCGAGGAGTGACAGACGTGGCGGGTGACGACGACATCTCCGGGTGAGATCCGGATCTGACGGCCACCGGCCGGTGCTCCAGCAGCGCCGCCGCCGAAGTGGTCCGTTTCGTCGTACCCACTTTCCCCATGTCTGCCCAGGGCAGAGGTCTCTTCCTGCCCACACCCCTTCGAGGTCACTTCCATGTCCGACGCCGCCGTCGTCTGCTCCACCGTCTCCTTCGCCTGGCCCGACGACACCCCGGTCTTCCACGACCTGTCCTTCACCGTGCCCGCCGGCCGGACCGGACTGGTCGCCCCCAACGGCTCCGGCAAGAGCACCCTGCTCAAGCTGATCGCCGGCGAACTCAAGCCCGCCACCGGCTCGGTGACGGTCACCGGCAGGCTCGGCTACCTCCGCCAGAGCCTCCCGCTGACCTCGAACCTCACCGTCGCCGAGGTGCTCGACGTCGCCGAGGTCATCCGCGCCATCGACGCCGTGGAGTCCGGGGACGTCGACGAACGGCACTTCACCACCATCGGCGACGACTGGGACATCGAGGAGCGCACCCGCGCCCAGCTCGACCGCCTCGGCCTGACCGACCTCACCCTGGACCGCGGCCTGAGCACGCTCAGCGGCGGCCAGATCGTCTCCCTGGGCCTCGCCGCCCAGTTGCTCAAGCGCCCCGACGTCCTGCTGCTCGACGAGCCCACCAACAACCTGGACGCCCAGGCCCGGCACAAGCTCTACGACGTGCTGGAGGACTTCAACGGCTGCCTGCTGCTGGTCAGCCACGACCGCGCGCTGCTCGACCGGATGCAGCACATCGCCGAACTCGGCAACGGCGAACTCCGCTTCTACGGCGGAAACTTCACCGCCTACGAGGAGGCCGTCCGGGCCGAGCAGGAGGTCGCCGAGAAGAACGTCCGCAACGCCGAACAGGAGCTGAAGCGGGAGAAGCGGGAGATGCAGCAGGCCCGCGAGCGCGCCGACCGCCGCCAGAGCAACGCCGCCCGCAACCTGAAGAGCGCCGGCCTGCCCCGCATCTTCGCCGGGAACATGAAGCGCGGCGCCCAGGAGTCCGCGGGCCGGGCCGGCCAGATGCACGCCGCCCGGGTCAGCGAGGCCAAGGCCCGGCTGGACGAGGCCGGGCGCGCCCTGCGCGAGGAACAGCGCCTCACCCTGGAACTGCCCGACACCCAGGTGCCCGCCGGGCGCAACCTGCTCCTCGGCGAGGGCCTCCAGGTGAGCCACGCCGGCCGGCCCGTCTTCGCCGACGGCGGCGTCGACCTGAGCGTCCGCGGCCCCGAGCGGATCGCACTGACCGGGCCCAACGGCGCCGGGAAGAGCACCCTGCTGCGCCTGATCACCGGCGAACTCGCCCTCGACAGCGGGGAGATCACCCGCAACGACGGCCGGATCGCCTACCTCTCGCAGCGCCTGGACCTGCTCGACCTCGACCGCACCGTGGCGGAGAACTTCGCCGCGTTCGCGCCCGAGCGGCCCGAGACGGAACGGATGAACCTGCTCGCCCGCTTCCTGTTCCGCGGTACCCGGGCCCACCTGCCGGTCGGGGTGCTCTCCGGCGGCGAGCGGCTGCGCGCCACCCTGGCCTGCGTGCTGTGCGCGGAGCCGGCCCCGCACCTGCTGCTGCTCGACGAACCGACCAACAACCTCGACCTGGTCAGCGCGGGGCAGTTGGAGAGCGCCCTGAACTCCTACCAGGGCGCCTTCCTGGTGGTCAGCCACGACGAGCGGTTCCTCGCCGAGATCGGCGTCAACCGCTGGCTCCGGCTGGCCGACGGCACACTGAAGGAAACCGCGGCCCCCGCCGTGTGACCAGCCGACGTGTGAACCGGCCCGCGCCCGAGGCTCCGCGCCCGGC
>NZ_JBHUAF010000157.1:0-18321 GCF_042789895.1 Kitasatospora sp. NPDC056783 | reverse complement strand
TATTCGGGTGTGCGGTTGACAGTTTCATAGTGTTTCGGTGGTCATAGCGTGAGGGAAACGCCCGGTTACATTCCGAACCCGGAAGCTAAGCCTCATAGCGCCGATGGTACTGCAGGGGGGACCCTGTGGGAGAGTAGGACGCCGCCGAACAATTATTGTGAAAAGCCCCTTCCCATCCGGGAAGGGGCTTTTTGCGTTACCCTCTGCCAATGCAGAATCTGACCCTGACCTGGCAGTCCGCCGGGGCCGCCGCGATAGGTCTCCACGTGGGCGCGTACGCCGCGGTGAAGGGCCGGAAGCCGGCGCTGTCGGCACTGTTGCGGGAGGCCGGCACGTTGCTGGCGCTGTTCGCGCTCTGGCAGCTGGTCGGGCACCTCTCGGTGATGAGTACGGACCACGCGCTGGACCGCGCGAGCTGGATCCACCACACCGAGCAGGTGGTCGGGCTGCCGGACGAGGCCTCCTGGCAGAAGGCGGTCACACCGTACCCGGTGCTGGTGAGGCTGGCGAACTACTACTACGCGGTCATGCACTTCGCCGTCATGCTCGGTGTGCTGCTCTGGGTGTTCCTGCGGCACCGCGAGCGGTACGCGTGGGTGCGCAACACCGTGGTGATCACGACCGCGGTCTGTCTGATGGTGCAGTTCATCCCGGTGGCGCCACCGCGGATGCTGCCGCAGAACGGCTTCGTCGACGTGGCCGCCGAGTACGGACAGTCGGTGTACGGCGGTGCGGTCGGCGGTGTGGTGGTCGCGGACCAGCTGTCGGCGATGCCGTCGGTGCACGTCGCCTGGTGCGTGCTGGCGGCGGTCGCGGTGATCCGGGTGTCACGGAGTTCGCTGCGTTGGGTGATGGTGCTGCATCCGGTGTTGACGGTCGCCGTGGTGGTGGTGACGGCCAACCACTTCTGGCTGGACGGCATCGTGGCCGTGGCGATCCTGCTCCTCGCCTACGCCGTTCTGGCGTTGGTGGCACGCCGACGGGGCCGGGCGACCGCCGAGGCGGAGGACCGGCCCCGGAGCACCGCCGACGAGCCGTTGGAGCAGGTCGGTTGAGCCGAGACTGAGCTAGGGGAGTGCCGTGGGGGTGCCGGGACCGAGCCGAGGCCTGCCGGTCACTTCACCGGCAGGTTGACCTTCCCCCAGGAGCCGTTGCTCAGCGCGGAGGTGGCCCAGTACCAGGCGGCGAGCCCGGAGAGGGCCGCGATCCAGCCGGCGGCCTTGGCCAGCTCGGAGTAGCCGCCGAAGGTGGCGATGGCGGAGCACAGCAGGGAGAGGGCCAGCAGGCCGTAGACGGCGCGGCTGAGCAGGCCCGCGCCCCAGCTCGCCGCGGTGAGGGTGAGGGCGAGCAGCGCCCAGAGCAGTAGGAATAGGCCGGCGGCGTTCTTGTCCGCTCCGCCGGCCACCGACCAGGTCATCCAGAAGGCGGCGAGGCTGGCGAAGGCGGTTCCGGTGAAGCCCTCGCCGCCGCGGAGCTGCCAGAGGCCCGCGAGGAAGAGGGTGATGCCGCCGAGTACGTGGGCGATGCGGGTCGCGTCCCCGACTCCGGCGCCGTGCAGGACGCCGGTGGAGAGCAGGCCGTAGGCGAGCAGGGTGAGACCGAGCGCGAGGTAGCCGAGGTTTCTCGCGTCGGCTCCGGTGGAACGGGCGTTGGTTGCCCCGGTAGCGTCATTGCTCACCGGAGGCTCCTTTCACTCTGGGCGCGCGCAGGGCGCAGTGACGCTGTGGTGTCGTCGTGACGAGTGGAGATGAGCGGAGACGGGTGGAAGCGCGCGGCCGCGCCGAGGGCGCACGGCTGTGAGCGTGCGCGGGCTGCGGGCGTCAGTGATGGACCATCGCGAGTGATGGGCCGACGGGGAACCGCTGGTCAGGTTCCCGCCGGGAGATTTCCCGGTGGGAACGGTCTACCCGGCTCGGTTCACTTGTACCGTTGTGAATATAACAATTTGTGACTGCGTCAGTACGGGCTGAGGCGCCCCTCGGAAGGCTCAGACCTGACGCTGGGTGGGCACCCGAAGGGTCAGGATCGCCATGTCGTCCGACGGCGGCTCCGGGGCGAAGCGTTCGACCGCGCGCTGGACCCTCGCCGCGACCGCTCCGGCGGTCAGGCCGGTGCAGCCGGTGAGCACCTCGGCGAGGCCGTCGTCGCCCAGCATCCGGCGGCCCTCGCGGCGTTCGGTGACCCCGTCGGTGACGCAGAGCAGGACCTCGCCGGGGGCGAGCACCAGGGTCTCGGCCGTGAGGTCGAGGTCGTCCATCACGCCGAGCAGCGGCTGCGGGGTGGCGGCGCGGTCGACCTGGCCGTCGGTGCGCAGCCGTAGCGGCAGCGGGTGGCCGGCGCAGACCAGGGAGAGCTCGGTGCTGCCGTCCGGCCGGGGCGTCAGCTCGCCGTAGAGCAGGGTGAGGAAGCGGCTGCGCGAACCCTCGTCCAGGATGGCCGCGTTGAGCCGGCGCAGCACCTGCGGGGCGTCGAGGCCCTCGCGGGCGAGCAGCCGCAGCGAGTGCCGGGCCAGGCCGGTGACCGAGGCGGCCTCGGGGCCGGTGCCGCAGACGTCGCCGATGGCGAAGCCGTAGGTGCCCTCCCGGATGGGGAACAGGTCGTAGAAGTCGCCGCCGACCTCGTTGCCCTCGCCGGCCGCCTGGTAGTAGACGTCGACCTCGACGCCGGGGATCTCCGGCAGGTCCGGCGGGAGCAGGCTGCGCTGGAGGGCCTGACTGGTGGCGGTGCGCTCGGAGTAGAGGCGGGAGTTGTCCAGGGCGAGGGCGGCCCGGCGGGACAGGTCCTCGGCGAGTTCGAGGATCTCCTGGCGGAACCGGACGCCCGCCGGGACGCCGAGCACCAGCAGCCCGATGACCCGGTTGCGGGCGGTCAGCGCCAGCACGACGGTCTCGCCGAGCAGGCCGGCCAGACCGGGGCCGTCGGTGAGGCCGCCCGCCTCGGCGGTCTCGGTGGGGGCCGTCCAGAACCGGACGCCGTGGCTGGGGCCGGCCTCCGGGACGGGGGTCTTGTCGAGCAGGTCGCGCAGCGGGTCGATCCGGTCCTCGTCCTCGTGCAGCACGAAGGCGAGCCGGGCCGGGGAGGAGTTGTCGGAGGTGGTGTAGACGGCGCACCAGGAGGCGAGGGTGGGGACGGCCATCTGGGCCATCAGCGCGAGGGTCTGCTCGTGTTCGAGGGTGCCGGCCAGCAGGTCGGAGGCCTCGACCAGGAAGGAGAGCGAGCCGCGGCGGAGCTGTTCGAGCTCGGTCAGCCGGGTGCTCTCGACGGCGAGGGCGACCCGGTCGGCGGCGAACTGGAGGCGCAGCGCGTCCTCGTTGTCGTAGCGGCCGGGCACGGCGGCGGCGATGCCGAGCGACCCGATCAGCCGCCCCTCGACCTTGAGCGGGACGGTGACCAGGGAGCGCATGCCGCTGTCGGAGAGCAGCGGCAGGCCGGTGGGCCGGGCGGTGAGGTCCTCGTGGACGGAGGGCAGCCGGGCCGAGTCGTAGCGGTTGCCGGTCTCGACCGGGAAGCGGGCGTGCCGGCGGTGTCCGGCGGTGAGGCCGGTGGCGGCGCGGACCTCGAACTCGGCCTCGTCGTCGGTGGTGAGCAGCAGGTACGCGGCGTCGCCGTCGAGCAGGTCGCGGGCGCGTTCGACGGTGCGCTGGAGGAGGGTGTCGAGGTCGTCGGTGGCGACCGGGCCGACCAGCAGGTCGAGCCGGGGGCCGGACGGGTCGGGGCGCTCGCCGGGCAGGGTGCGGGCGGGGGAGCGCAGCACCGCGCGGTCGGCTTCGAGGACGAGCAGACAGAGGGTGGAGGGGACGCCCTCGGTGTCGCGCAGCCGGACCTGGAGGCCGTACACCTCGATCTCGTGGCCGTCCCGGCGGCGGATGCCGTAACCGCCCTCCCAGCGGGCCATCCGCAGGGTGTCGGCCAGACCGAGGCCGCGGGCGGGGGGCTTGGGCCAGACCGCGAGGTCCGCCCACGGGCGGCCGAGGACGGTGGCGGCGGGGTGCTCGAAGAGCGCCTCGGCGTCCGGGTTCCAGGCCAGCACCCGGCCGTCCTCGTCGAGTTGGACGACGGCGACGCGCACCGGGCCGGGGCCGCTGGGCAGGTCGCTGCCGGGGGTGGCGGGAACGGCGTAGCGGGTGCCGAGCACGTGTGCGGGCAGGGCGAGGCGGAACCAGACGGTCTTGCGGCCGGCCCCGTACTCGACGCCCCACCGCTCGGCGAGGGCGGAGCACATCAGCAGCCCGCGGCCGCCCTCGCCGTCGGGGTCGGCGTAGCGGTCGGAGTCGGTGACGGGAACGCCGCCGAGGGAGGGCAGGCCGCGTTCGGGGTGGTGGTCGGTGACCTCGATCCGGACGGTCTGCTCCTCGCGCAGGCAGCTGACCTCCGCGGCGGTGCCGGCGTGCACGACGGCGTTGGTGACGAGCTCGCTGACCAGGACGACCGCGTCGTCGACGACCTCGGGCAGGCCCCAGCCGAGCAGCGCGTCCCGGACGAAGCCCCGGGCGGCGGCCGCGGACCGGCCGTCGGGTCCGAAGGTGGCGGCTGCGCGCGCGGTGACCACGTTGCCAGTTCTCCTCTGCTGCTCTTGCCCTGGCTGTCCGGGGTGCGGCGCCGACTCCCCGTGCGCGCCGTCGGGGTGAGCGGCGGCGCTGGGTCGGGTCGTGGCCCGGTGCAGCGCTCCACCCTACTTTCCGGTTGGTTCCCCGTGGGGGTGGGGAGTCGAAACAGGCACCAGAGGGTGATTCTGCCCACCTGTTTCGGACGGTGAGGTACGAACCGAGCGCAACCGGCCGTGTACTCGGCGCGGGTGCTGCCAGACTGGGGGGTCCGCGACGGCCGGTGGGAGCAGTACGGTCGTGTGGGTGCCGGAGTGCCGCAGGCCGCCGGTACACAGCCCAGCCGGGCCGGTTCCCGGGTGCGTGCCGCAATCCGGCACGGACGGTCACCGGACAGTTCACGATCGTGGGAGGGGTCCGTTGAGTTCGGCCACCAAGGACGCAACCGGTACGACGCCGCCCACCGCGCGCGGTGGGCGCTCCGGGGCCGTGCCGCGGAACGCGGCCGGGCGGCGGGCGAGCCACAACCGTGGCGCCGAGCCCGCCGAACTGCGCAAACTGCTGTCGGCGTTGACCGCGATGCGGGACGGCAACTTCCGCCGCCGGCTGACCGTCCCGGGGGACGGGCCGCTGGCCGAGATCGCCGCGGTGTTCAACGAGGTCGCCGAGCGCAACCAGCACCTGACGGGTGAACTGGCGAGGGTGCGGCGGGCGGTGGGCCGCGAGGGCCGGCTGAACGAGCGGCTGGAGACCGGCGCGGGCGAGGGCGCCTGGATGGCGGCGGTCGACAACTGCAACGCGCTGATCGACGACCTGGCCCGCCCGATGGCCGAGGTGGGCCGGGTGCTCACCTCGATCGCCGAAGGCGACCTGGCCCAGAAGATGGAGCTGCGCTCGCTGCACAGCAACGGGGTGAGCCACCCGCTGCGCGGCGAGTACCTGAAGATCGGGCGGACGGTCAACGGGCTGGTGGACCAGCTCTCCGAGTTCACCGACGAGGTGACCCGGGTGGCCCGCGAGGTCGGCACCGAGGGCAAGCTCGGCGGGCAGGCCAAGGTCCGCAGCGTCTCCGGCAGTTGGAAGGACCTGGCGGACTCGGTCAACACCATGGCGGGCCGGCTGACCGCCCAGGTGCGCAACATCGCCCAGGTGACCACGGCGGTGGCCAAGGGCGACCTGTCCCGGAAGGTCACCGTCGAGGTGGCCGGCGAGATGCTGGAGCTGAAGAACACCGTCAACACGATGGTGGACCAGCTGAACGGCTTCGCCGCCCAGGTCACGACGGTGGCCAGGGACGTGGGGACGGAGGGCCGGCTCGGCGGTCAGGCCCAGGTGCCGGGGGTGGCCGGCGTCTGGCGGGACCTGACCGACTCGGTGAACTTCATGGCCGACAACCTGACCGGCCAGGTCCGCAACATCGCCCAGGTGACCACGGCGGTGGCCCGCGGGGACCTCTCGCAGAAGATCGAGGTGGACGCGCGCGGCGAGATGCTGGAGCTGAAGAACACCATCAACACGATGGTGGACCAGCTCTCCGGCTTCGCGGAGCAGGTGACCCGGGTGGCCCGCCAGGTCGGCACCGAGGGGCGGCTCGGCGGTCAGGCGCAGGTGCCCTGGGCGGCCGGGGTCTGGCGGGACCTGACCGACAACGTCAACTTCATGGCGAACAACCTCACCGATCAGGTGCGCAACATCGCCCAGGTGACGACCGCGGTCGCCAAGGGTGACCTGTCGCAGAAGATCCAGGTGGACGCGCGCGGGGAGATCCTGGAACTGAAGAACACCATCAACACGATGGTGGACCAGCTGGGCGCCTTCGCGGACGAGGTCACCCGGGTCGCCCGGGACGTCGGCACCGAGGGCATCCTCGGCGGCCAGGCCAGCGTGCCCGGGGTGTCCGGGACGTGGAAGGACCTGACCAACAGCGTCAACCTGATGGCCAACAACCTGACCAGTCAGGTCCGCAACATCGCCGAGGTGACCACGGCGGTGGCGCGCGGCGACGTCTCCAAGAAGATCACCGTCGACGCCCGGGGCGAGATCCTGGAGCTGGTCACGACCGTCAACACCATGGTCGACCAGCTGTCGGCGTTCGCCGACGAGGTGACCCGGGTGGCCCGCGAGGTGGGCACCGAAGGCATCCTGGGCGGCCAGGCGCGGGTGCGCGGGGTGTCGGGCATCTGGAAGGACCTGACCGACAACGTCAACTTCATGGCGTCGAACCTGACCGGACAGGTCCGCAACATCGCCGAGGTCGCCGGTGCGGTGGCCCGCGGGGACCTCTCCAAGAAGATCTCCATCGACGCGCAGGGCGAGGTGGCGGCGCTCGCCGCGACCCTGAACACCATGGTCGACCAGCTCTCCTCCTTCGCGGTGGAGGTCACCCGGGTGGCCCGCGAGGTGGGCACCGACGGCACCCTGGGCGGCCAGGCGAGCGTGCCCGGGGTGGCCGGCATCTGGAAGGACCTGACCGACAACGTCAACCAGATGGCCAACAACCTCACCGGTCAGGTGCGGAACATCGCCCTGGTGATCACCGCGGTCGCCCGGGGCGACCTCTCGCAGAAGATCGACGTCGACGCGCGCGGCGAGATCCTCCAGCTCAAGACCAACATCAACACCATGGTCGACCAGCTGTCGGCGTTCGCCGACGAGGTGACCCGGGTGGCCCGCGAGGTGGGCACCGACGGACGGCTCGGCGGCCAGGCCCGGGTGCCGGGCGTGGACGGCACCTGGCAGGACCTCACCGAGTCGGTGAACGAACTGGCCAACAACCTGACCCGGCAGGTGCGCGCGATCGCCCAGGTCGCCACCGCGGTCACCAGGGGCGACCTGAGCCTGCGGATCGACGTGGACGCCGCGGGCGAGCTCGACGAGCTCAAGGACAACATCAACCAGATGATCGCCAACCTGCGCGAGACCACCCGCACCAACCAGGAGCAGGACTGGCTCAAGACCAACCTGGCCCGGATCTCCGGCCTGCTCCAGGGCCGCCGGGACCTGGAGGCGGTCGCCTCGCTGATCATGACCGAGCTGACCCCGGTGGTCTCCGCCCAGCACGGCGCCTTCTTCCTCGCCCAGCCGGCCGGGCGCACCGCCGAACTGATCACCGAGGACGACGACGAGAACGACACCGTGCTGCGCCTGATCGGCAGCTACGGCTACCAGCGGCGGGCGATGCCGACCACCTTCCGCCCCGGAGAGTCGCTGATCGGCCAGGCCGCGGTGGAGAAGCGGGCGATCATCCTCAAGGAGGCCCCGCCCGGGTACCTGAAGATCGCCTCCGGGCTCGGCGAGGCCTCCCCGGCCCACATCGTGGTGCTGCCGGTGCTGTTCGAGGGCCGGCTGCTGGGCGTGATCGAGCTGGCCACCTTCAGCTCCTTCACCACCGTCGCGCTGGACTTCCTGAACCAGATCGCCGACCTGATCGGTGTCACCGTCAACACCATCAGCGTCAACACCAAGACCGAGGGCCTGCTGCTGGAGTCCCAGCGACTGACCGCCGAACTCTCCATGCGATCCGCCGAATTGGAGGCGCGTCAGGAGGAACTGGAGCGCACCAACGAGGAGTTGCAGGAGAAGGCCGAGCAACTCGCCCAGCAGAACCGCGACATCGAGATCAAGAACGGCGAGATCGAGGAGGCCCGTCAGGTCCTGGAGGAGCGCGCCGAGCAGCTCGCCCTGGCCTCCCGGTACAAGAGCGAGTTCCTCGCCAACATGTCGCACGAGCTGCGCACCCCGCTCAACTCGCTGCTGATCCTGGCCAAACTGCTCTCCGACAACAACGAGGGCAACCTCTCGCCCAAGCAGGTCGAGTTCGCCGACACCATCCACGGCGCCGGCTCCGACCTGCTCCAGCTGATCAACGACATCCTCGACCTGTCCAAGGTCGAGGCCGGCAAGATGGACGTCCGCCCGGCCCGGATCGCCCTGGTCCAGCTGGTCGACTACGTGGAGGCCACCTTCCAGCCGGTCGCGCTGGACAAGAACCTGGACTTCGCCGTCCGGGTCTCGCCCGCCCTGCCGGTCACCCTGCACACCGACGAGCAGCGGCTCCAGCAGGTGCTGCGCAACCTGATCTCCAACGCGGTGAAGTTCACCGACGCCGGAGCCGTCGACTTCTCGATCCGCCCGGCCGGCCCGGAGACCCCGCAGCACGTGCGCGAGCGGCTGCTGGAGTCCGGCTCCATCCAGGCCCCGGACGACGAGCTGATCGCCTTCGCGGTCTCCGACACCGGCATCGGCATCCCCGACAACAAGCTGCGGGAGATCTTCGAGGCGTTCAAGCAGGCCGACGGCACCACCAGCCGCAAGTACGGCGGCACCGGCCTCGGCCTGTCCATCAGCCGCGAGATCGCCCGGCTGCTCGGCGGCGAGATCCACGCCGAGAGCGAGCTGGGCAAGGGCTCGACGTTCACGCTCTACCTGCCGCTGCGCACCGAGGCCCCGGAGGCCGTCGGCGAGCCGCGCCAGGTCTCGTCGAACGGCCTGGCGCCGCGCGCCACGGTCGGGGTGACCCCGGTGGGCCTGCCGGTGCCGGTCGGCGAGAATCCGGCCGACCACTGGGCCCAGGAGGTCCGCGAGCTGGCCGAGGAGCGCCGCCGCGGCGCGGTGGAGCGCCGGCGCAACGCCGCCCTGGAGAGCGCCGCCGGGCCGCGGGCGGTGGAGCCCGCCCCGCCCCGTCCGGCCGTCGCCGCGCGGCGCTTCGACGGCCAGCAGGTGCTGATCGTGGACGACGACGTCCGCAACGTGTTCGCCCTCACCAGCGTGCTGGAACAGCACGGCCTGACCGTCCTGTACGCGGAGAACGGCCGCGAGGGCATCGAGATGCTGGAGCAGCACGAGAACGTGGCGCTGGTCCTGATGGACATCATGATGCCGGAGATGGACGGCTACGCGACCACCGAGGCGATCCGCCGGATGCCCCAGTACGCCGGTCTGCCGATCATCGCGCTGACCGCCAAGGCGATGAAGGGCGACCGGGAGAAGTCCCTGGAAGCGGGCGCCACCGACCACATCACCAAGCCGGTGGAGACCGACCACCTGCTGTCGGTGATGAACGAGTGGCTGCACGGCGACCGCGCGTGACGGCGGTGGCGGGTGTGAACCGCGGGCCGGGCCCCGGGATTCACACCTGCCGGGCGGCCGGTTTGCTGGCGGACGGGCCCGGGAACCGGGTAGGGTCACCGATCGTTGCGAACAGTGACCGGACGGCGACTCGCTGGTGAGCGTGCGCCGGAGCACTGACTGCGCGCCGCTCCGGATCGGGTCCCGACGGAGCGATGTGCCGGGCGAGGGGGTGCGGCTAGCATGACCGGGGTAGCGGTGGGCAGTACGCGGGTGCCTGCACCGAGCGGCAGGCAGGCGACAGGAGGGCGAGCCCTGATGCAGAAGGCCAAGATCCTCCTGGTCGACGACCGACCGGAGAACCTGCTGGCGCTGGAGGCCATCCTCTCGGCCCTGGACCAGACGCTGGTGCGCGCGGCCTCCGGTGAGGAGGCGCTCAAGGCGCTGCTCACCGACGACTTCGCGGTGATCCTGCTGGACGTCCAGATGCCGGGGATGGACGGCTTCGAGACCGCCGCGCACATCAAGCGCCGCGAGCGCACCCGGGACATCCCGATCATCTTCCTGACCGCGATCAACCACGGCCCGCACCACACCTTCCGCGGCTACGCGGCCGGCGCGGTGGACTACATCTCCAAGCCCTTCGACCCGTGGGTGCTGCGCGCCAAGGTCTCCGTCTTCGTCGACCTGTACGTGAAGAACTGTCAGCTGAAGGAGCAGGCCGCGCTGCTGCGCCTGCAGCTGGAGGAGGGCGGCGGCGAGCCGGCCCTCGGCGGGGTGCTGCTGGGCGAGCTGTCCGCGCGGCTGGCGGCGGTCGAGGAGCAGGCGGAGGCACTCGGCAAGCAGTTGGACGGGGTCGAGGACGCCGGGGTGGCCGCCACCGCCGCGCACCTGGAGCGCAAGCTCGTGGGGCTGCGCCGGGCCCTGGACGCGATGCGTCCGGGCAGCTCCTGATCCCCAGCCGGTTCATCCTTCCGGGTGATTCCGTGGAGCGACCGGGTGAAACCCGGCCAGGGTGACGGTGTGTCTACGACACGACCCGGCGCCCGGGCTCGGGCACGTGTGCAGCGGTCGCCCGCCCCGGTAGGCTGCTGACCCATGGCCACTCGCACGCCCGGGAACGCGGCACGTCAGACGAGTCCGGGACCGTCCAAGAAGGCCGCGGCGAAGGCCCCGGGCAAGCCGCCCGCGAAGAGGACGGCGGCGAAGAAGGCGGCTCCCGCGAAGAGGACGGCGTCGAAGTCGGCCCCGCCGCCGCCGAAGCGGTCCAGGTCGGTGCTGATGGGCGCGCTCAACGCGCTGGCCAGCCCGATCGCCGCGGTCTTCCGGAGCTTCGGCGACGGTGCCAAGAACCTCCACCCGGACCACCGCAAGGACGGCGTGGGCCTGCTGCTGTTCGCGCTCGCGCTGGTGACCGCGGCCGGCACCTGGTTCAGCCCGCAGGGCTGGCTGGGCGAGGGCGCCACCGCCGTGGTGTCCGGGATGTTCGGCCGGCTCGACGTGCTGGTGCCGTTCCTGCTGGCCGCGATCGCCATCCGGCTCTGGCGCCACCCGGAGCTGCCGGAGGCCAACGGCCGGATCGTGATCGGGCTGAGCGCGCTGCTGGTCGGTGTCCTCGGTCTGGTCCACATCGGCTGCGGCGCCCCCATGATGGGCAGCGGAGCCTCCCGGATACGGGCGGCCGGGGGGATCATCGGCTGGGCCGTGTCCACCCCGATGATGGCCGCCGCGGGGCCGGCCCTCGCGGTGCCGCTGCTCCTGCTGCTGGCCTTCTTCGGCCTGCTGGTGGTCACCGCGACCCCGATCAACCGGATCGGCGAACGGGTGCGCGGGGTCGGCATACGGCTCGGCGTGGTCGAGCCCGGGCCGGACGACGAGGAGCGCTGGGGGCGTACGCCGGAGCGCGAGCTGTCCACCGACCCGCCGGAGGACGCCGACCCCGACGCGCTGCCGTTCACCGTGGACACCGGCGGCGACGACCCGGGCGACGAGGTGGCCGCCCGCCGGCGCCGCCGCCGTCGCCGGCCGGACGACGAACCGGACGACGCCGAGCGGATCTCGCTGGACAAGGAGCCGCTGGACCCGTACGCCACCCGCGACCTCGCCGCCGGGGCGGCCGCCGACCTGGACGGCGCGCTGGTCTACGGCGTGCCCGCCTCCTCCGCGGTGGCGGACATGATGCACCAGGTGCAGGACCGCACCGCCCCGCCGGAGGAGCCCGCCGTCCCGGCCGCCCGCGGCGGCGGCCCGGGCGCCCCCGAGGAGCACGGCGAGGCGCCGGTGCGGATGGAGCAGCTCCAGCTCGGCGAGGGCGTCACCTACGCGCTGCCCTCGCTGGACCTGCTGGAGCGCGGCGGCCCCGCCAAGGCCCGCAGCGCCCTCAACGACGAGGTGGTCGCCCAGCTCACCGGCACCTTCTCCGAGTTCAAGGTGGACGCCAAGGTCACCGGCTTCACCCGGGGGCCGACGGTCACCCGCTACGAGGTCGAGCTCGGCCCGGCCGTCAAGGTCGAGCGGATCACCGCGCTCGCCAAGAACATCGCGTACGCGGTGGCCAGCCCGGACGTGCGGATCATCAGCCCGATCCCGGGCAAGTCCGCGGTCGGCATCGAGATCCCCAACCGGGACCGCGAGATGGTCAACCTCGGCGACCTGCTGCGCTCGCGCACGGCCGCCGAGGACACCCACCCGATGGTCGTCGGCATGGGCAAGGACGTCGAGGGCCACACCGTGATGGCCAACCTCGCCAAGATGCCGCACATCCTGGTGGCCGGCGCCACCGGCGCGGGCAAGTCGTCCTGCATCAACTGCCTGATCACCTCGATCCTCGCCCGGGCCACCCCGGACGAGGTGCGGATGGTGCTGGTCGACCCCAAGCGGGTCGAGCTGACCGCGTACGAGGGCATCCCGCACCTGATCACGCCGATCATCACCAACCCCAAGAAGGCCGCCGAGGCCCTCCAGTGGGTGGTGCGCGAGATGGACATGCGCTACGACGACCTCGCGGCGTTCGGCTTCCGGCACGTGGACGACTTCAACGCGGCGGTGAAGGCCGGCAAGGTCACCCCGCCGCTGGGCAGCGAGCGCGAGCTGAGGCCGTACCCGTACCTGCTGGTGATCGTCGACGAGCTGGCCGACCTGATGATGGTCGCGCCGCGCGACGTCGAGGACTCGGTGGTCCGGATCACCCAGCTGGCCCGCGCGGCCGGCATCCACCTGGTGCTCGCCACCCAGCGGCCCTCGGTGGACGTGGTCACCGGTCTGATCAAGGCCAACGTGCCGTCCCGGCTGGCGTTCGCGACCTCCGCGATGGCCGACTCCCGGGTCATCCTGGACCAGCCCGGCGCGGAGAAGCTGATCGGCAAGGGCGACGCGCTCTTCCTGCCGATGGGCGCGAGCAAGCCGGTCCGCATGCAGGGCGCCTTCGTCACCGAGGCGGAGATCGCCAGGGTGGTGCAGCACTGCAAGGACCAGCTGACCGCCGTCTACCGGGACGACGTGATGGCCGGGGCGGGGCCGAAGAAGGAGATCGACGAGGAGATCGGCGACGACCTGGACCTGCTGATCCAGGCGGCCGAGCTGGTGGTCTCCACCCAGTTCGGCTCCACCTCGATGCTCCAGCGCAAGCTCCGGGTCGGCTTCGCCAAGGCGGGCCGACTGATGGACCTGATGGAGTCGCGCGGGATCGTCGGTCCGAGCGAGGGCTCCAAGGCCCGCGACGTGCTGGTGAAGCCGGACGAGCTGGACGGGGTGCTGGTCACCCTGAGGGGCTGATCCGGGGGGCCGCGCGGGGCCCCGGCCGTGTCCTGGGCGAGGCATCACTCGTTCGGAGGAGGGTAGGCGGGGTGTGGGGAACCGAACGTCCGTACGCCGCGTCACACGGCGGAAAGGGGAACCCCGGGTTCCCCGAGCCGCCTCGCTGACGGAATGTCAGCGAGGCGCCGGACTCCGGTCGGGTCGGGCGCGCGCATTCGGCCCGTTCCGCTTGAGAAACGATCCGCCCCCGCCCCTAGACTGTTCCCCAGCAGGTGGCCATCCGCTCGAAAGGCGTGCCCCGTGACCATCGGCAAGTCCCCCGACCACGAGAACGCCCCGTCGTCCGTCGAGCCGACCGACGACGCGGCGCAGGCGGCCGATGCCCCGAGCATCGGCCGGGTGCTGTCCACCGCCCGGATCGACTCGGGGCTCACGGTGGACCAGGTGAGTACCGCCACCCGGGTACGGGTGCCGATCGTCCACGCCATCGAAGCGGACGACTTCGAACGCTGCGGAGGCGACTTCTACGCCCGCGGGAACATCCGCCTGATCGCCCGGGTGGTCGGCCTGGACGGCGAGGCGCTGGTCGCCCGGTACGACGCCGCGCACGGCGGCTCGCCCGCCGCCAAGCGCCCGGCGACCCAGCTGGTCGACAGCGGGCCGATCAAGGTGCCCCGCCGCGGCCGGCCGAACTGGGCGGCCGCCATGGTCGCCGCGATCGTCGCCGTGGTCGCGCTGATCGGTTTCAACCTGGTCAGCGGCAAGGGCGGGCACGGCACCACCGGCTCGGCCAGCGCGCCGCTGCCCAGCGGCTCCGGCACCGGCTCGGTGGCCCCCGCCGCCACCACCGCCGTCCAGCCGCCGGCCCCCGCGCCGAGCGCCGCCGCGATCGCCGCCGTGCCGGCCGACAAGGTCACCGTGAAGCTGGTCGCCGAGGGCACCAGCTGGGTCTCCGCGATGGACGGCAACGGCAAGTCGCTGTTCCAGAACAACATCGGCGACGGCCAGGACCAGACCTTCACCGACCCCAAGCAGATCAAGCTGGTGCTGGGCAACGGCGGGGCCGTGCACGCGTACGTCAACGGGAAGGACCTCGGCCTCCTCGGCAAGGACGGCCAGGTGGTGCACGTCACGTACACCCCCGGAGACCCGCAGGCGGGCTGACCACAGGGGCCGGGCGGCCCGATGATGATCAGCTGATCCGAGGCGCGCGGCCTCCGGGGCGAACGGCACCGGAGCCCGCGCGTTAATCTTGGCCCTATGCCTGAACGCCGCACTGTCGCCCTTGTCACGCTCGGATGCGCCCGCAACGAGGTGGACTCCGAGGAACTCGCCGGGCGACTGGAAGCCGACGGCTGGTCGCTCGTCGACGACGCCGCCGAGGCGGACGTCGCCGTGGTCAACACCTGTGGCTTCGTCGAAGCCGCCAAGAAGGACTCGGTGGACGCCCTGCTGGAGGCCAACGACCTCAAGGGGCACGGCCGCACCCAGGCCGTCGTCGCGGTCGGCTGCATGGCCGAGCGGTACGGCAAGGAGCTCGCCGACGCGCTGCCCGAGGCGGACGGCGTGCTCGGGTTCGACGACTACGCGGACATCTCCGACCGCCTGCAGACCATCCTCTCCGGCGGCCACCACGCCCCGCACATCCCCCGCGACCGCCGCAAGCTGCTGCCGATCAGCCCGGCCGAACGGCAGACCGCCGCCGAGGCCGTCGCGCTGCCCGGCCACGGCGCCGAGGCCGCCGCCGAGCCGATCGCCGACCTGCCCGAGGGCGTCGCCCCGGCCTCCGGCCCGCGCACCCTGCGCAAGCGGCTGGACGACAACCCGGTCGCCTCGGTCAAGCTCGCCTCCGGCTGCGACCGGCGCTGCTCGTTCTGCGCCATCCCGGCCTTCCGCGGCTCCTTCATCTCCCGCCGCCCCTCCGACGTCCTGCACGAGGCCCAGTGGCTGGCCGGGCAGGGCGTGCGCGAGATCGTCCTGGTGAGCGAGAACAACACCTCGTACGGCAAGGACCTCGGCGACATCCGGCTGCTGGAGACGCTGCTCGGCGAGATCGCCTCGATCGAGGGCGTCGAGCGGGTCCGGGTCTCCTACCTCCAGCCGGCCGAGATGCGCCCCGGCCTGATCGACTCGATGACCGGGACCGCCGACGTGGTGCCGTACTTCGACCTGTCCTTCCAGCACTCGGCGCCCGCCGTGCTGCGCCGGATGCGCCGCTTCGGCTCCACCGACCAGTTCCTGGAGCTGCTGGGCACCATCCGCGGCAAGGCCCCGCAGGCCGGCGCCCGGTCCAACTTCATCGTCGGCTTCCCCGGCGAGACCGAGCAGGACTTCGCCGAGCTGGAGCGCTTCGTCACCCACGCCGGGCTGGACGCGATCGGCGTCTTCGGCTACTCGGACGAGGACGGCACCGAGGCCGCGACCTACGACGGCAAGCTCGCCGAGGACGTGATCGCCGACCGGCTGGACCGGCTGAGCCGACTGGCCGAGGAGATGACCGCCCAGCGCGCCGAGCAGCGGATCGGCACCGAGGTCGAGGTGCTGATCGAGTCGGTCGAGGACGGCGTCGTCGAGGGCCGCGCCGCCCACCAGGCCCCGGAGACCGACGGCCTGACCACCCTGCACGGTGTCGAGGACCCGAAGGTCGGCCAGTTCTGGCGGGCCACGGTCGTGGCCAGTGAGGGCGTCGACCTGATCGCCGAGGCGCTGGAGCAGGTCCGGGTCCGTCAGACCTCGGGGGTCGGCGAATGACCAAGGGGCCCGGCGCCCCGGCCGCGGCCCACCCGGGCAGACCGGTGGCCGCGGCGCCGTCCGCCCCGGGGGTCTGGAACATCGCCAACGTGCTCACGATGGTCCGGGTGCTGCTGGTGCCGGTCTTCGTGGCGCTGCTGTTCGCCGACGGCGGGCACGACCCCAAGTGGCGCTCGGTGGCGTGGGCCTCGTTCGCGATCGCGATGATCACCGACCTGTTCGACGGTGAACTGGCCCGGCGCAAGGGCCTGGTCACCGACTTCGGGAAGATCGCCGACCCGATCGCCGACAAGGCGATCATGGGCGCGGCGCTGATCGGCCTCTCGCTGCTCGGCGACCTGCCCTGGTGGGTCACCGCGGTGATCCTGGCCCGCGAGCTCGGCATCACGCTGATGCGCTTCTGGGTGATCCGCTACGGGGTCATCCCGGCCAGCCGAGGCGGCAAGCTCAAGACGCTGACCCAGGGCACCGCGGTCGGCATGTACGTGCTGCACCTCACCGGCTGGCTGGCCACCGGGCGGGCCGTGCTGATGGGACTGGCGGTGCTGCTGACCGTCGGCACCGCGCTGGACTACATCGGACAGGCGCTGCGACTGCGCCGCGAGGGACAGGCCGCGGCGCACGCGGGCCGCTGAACGAGGGGGAGCCGGGTGGCGGAGCGGGACTACGAACTGGCCGAGCGGGCGCACGCCGCGCTGCGGGCCGAGGGCGGCACGCTGGCCGTCGCGGAGTCGCTGACCGGGGGGCTGCTGGCCGCCGCGCTGGTGGACGTCCCCGGGGCGTCCGCGACCTTCCGCGGCTCGGTCACCGCGTACGCGACCGAGCTGAAGGCCTCGGTGCTCGGGGTGGACGAGGGCCTGCTGGACGTGTACGGACCGGTCCACCCGGTGGTGGCCCGGCAGATGGCCGAAGGCGTGCGCGCACTGCTGGGCGCCACGTACGGACTGGCGACGACCGGGGTGGCCGGGCCGGACCCGCAGGACGGGCAGCCGGTGGGCACGGTGCACCTGGCGGTCGCGGGCCCAGGGGGAACTCTGGTCAGTTCGCCCCTGCTGTCCGGTGGCCGTGCCACAATCCGTCACGGGGCGGTGACCGCCGCGCTGGAACTGCTGATCGGTCGGATCGCGCGCTAGGTCCTGTCCGGTCGACCGGGCCCGGCAAGACCGGCCGGACAGGGCCGAGGGGCCCGCCCAGGAGGGATCCGGATCCGTCGATCCGGGGCGCGGGTACGGGACGGCTGGAGGATCGTGTTACATCCAACACCCTGGTGGGGCAAGAACCAGGTGGCGAACGAGTTGCGTGACGGTGGCCGGGTGGGCCGCATCGGGTACCACGAGGGGCCCGCGAACCCGGGTAGGACACCGGAAAGAGGAGGGGGACGGCCTTGCAGCCCACAGTGAACACGACCAGGGTCCCCGCACGCGAAGCGGGCAAGGCGGTACGGTGGGGTCGTGACATCTCGATCCGCAGTCCGAGGAGGGAGGCACCGATGATCCTGCTCCGTCGCCTACTGGGCGATGTACTGCGTCGGCAGCGCCAGCGCCAGGGCCGCACACTCCGCGAGGTGTCGGCGGCCGCCAGGGTTTCGCTCGGATACCTCTCCGAGGTCGAGCGGGGACAGAAGGAGGCCTCGTCGGAGCTGCTCTCCGCCATCTGCGACGCACTCGACGTCCGGATGTCCGAGGTCATGCGCGAGGTCAGCGACGAACTGTCGCTCGCCGAACTTGCGGCGATGGCCACCCTCTCCGAAGGTGATCTGCTGAGGCCGGTACTCGAACCGGTTCAGCTGCCCGCCCCCGGCGCCGACCGGGCGAACCTGTCGCCCAAGGCCGCCGCGATGGACGTGGTCGCCGCCTGATCCCGGCCTCGACTCCCGGGCGCCCCTGCCCGGGGCGAGCGAAGGGAGGGCGGTCGTGCCGACAGACGCGCAGACGCGCCCGATGGCCCGAATACGGGCCCGGGCGCGGCTGTTCCTCCGGGTGCGGCGTCCGGTGCGGTGGGCGCTGGCGGCCTCGGCGGCCGGGCTCGCCTGGTGGCTCCTGGTGATCCGGGGCCAGCCGGCCGACGGCGCCGCGCTGGGACTGCTCGCGGCCGGCGGCTGGGGGCTCGGTCTCATTCCGGTCCACGCCGACCGGAAGGCGACCGGACCGGTCCGGCGCCGGAGCGAGGGGCCGGCGGGGCCGGTGGAGGCGCAGCCACCGCC